>JBKPKF010000040.1:0-2531 GCA_046730995.1 Pseudomonadota bacterium | reverse complement strand
AGCCCGACCGCGCCCATGGGAATGAACCAGCTCAATGCGTCATCTCCCGCATGCCCTGGTACATTTCGAGCTCGGACGCGCTCGGGTGGTAATTGAGGCCGCCGAGGCCGTGGATCGCGATGATCACCGCGATGACGAAGAGCAGCACCGCGCCCTGGCTGCCGTAGCCGCCGCCGTCCGCGCCCCCATCCTCGCCCTTTGCGGGCTTGCGGCGATAGAGCCAGATGCCGGCGCTGAGGATCATCACCGCGGCGACGACTTCGATCAGGCGAATGGGATCCCAGCTCAGCCCCATGAAGCGCGCAATCCCTTGAGGTCGCCGTGAAACCAGATCGCTCCAAGGAAGAACAGCATCGCGGTCGCGGACATCATCAGCAACCGGCCGAAGCGCTGTGCCTGCTCGACCGTGATCTCGCCGCGCTGCTCGGTCGTGCGGAAGAAGCGCAGGCCGATGACGAACGCGCCGACGCAGACCGCGACCCACAGAGCGATGAAGACGAGCGGGTTCATTGACAGGCCAAACACTCGTCATAATCGGTGCTCGACGCGAGCGGGATTTCCTTGAGCTCGGGCGTGTTGTCGGCCTCCACCCCGCCGGCGAAGCCTGCCCGCTGAACCGACTTGGAGCGGAGATAATAGAGCGACTTGATGCCGAGCTCCCAGGCACGGAAGTGGAGCATCATCAGGTCCCATTTGTCGACGTCGGCCGGGATGAACAGGTTCAGCGACTGCGCCTGGTCGATGAACGGCGTGCGGTCGGCCGCAAGCTCGATCAGCCAGCGCTGGTCGATCTCGAAGCTGGTCTTGAACACGTCCTTTTCTTCCTGGGTCAGGACATCGAGGTGCTGGACGCTGCCGCCCTGCTCGAGGATCGAGTTCCACACCTTCTCGACGTCCTTGCCGCCCTTCTCCTTGAGCAGTTTCTCGAGATACGGATTCTTGATCGAGAAGCTGCCCGACAGGGTCTTGTGGGTGTAGATGTTCGCCGGGATCGGCTCGATGCATGCCGACGTGCCGCCGCAGATGATCGAGATCGACGCGGTGGGCGCGATCGCCATCTTGCAGCTGAAGCGCTCCATCACGCCCATGTCGGCGGCGTCGGGGCAGGGGCCGCGCTCTTTCGCGAGCATCATCGACGCCTCGTCGACCTGCGCCCGGATGTGCTTGAAGATCTTGAGGTTCCAGCTCTTCGCCATCGCTCCCTCGAAGGGCAGGCCGCGCGCCTGGAGGAAGGAGTGGAAGCCCATGACTCCAAGGCCGACGGACCGCTCGCGCTCCGCGCTATACTTGGCGCGGGCCATCTCGTCCGGAGCGCGGGCGATGTAATCCGACAAGACATTGTCGAGGAAGCGCATGACGTCCTCGATGAACTGCTTGTCCTTGTGCCATTCGTCCCACGTTTCGAGGTTGAGCGACGACAGGCAGCAGACCGCGGTGCGGTCGGCGCCGAGATGATCCTTCCCGGTTGGAAGCGTGATCTCGCTGCACAGGTTCGAGGTCGTGACTTTGAGGCCCAGGTCGCGGTGATGCTTGGGCATCGTCTTGTTCACCGCGTCGATGAAGATGATGTAGGGCTCGCCGGTCGCGAGCCGGGTCTCGACCAGCTTCTGGAACAACGAGCGGGCGTCGACCGTGCTGCGCTCCGAACCGTCGCGGGGCGAGCGAAGCATGAACTCGGTACCGTCGCGCACCGCAGCCATGAACTCGTCGGTGACGAGCACTCCGTGGTGAAGGTTTAGCGCCTTGCGGTTGAAGTCGCCCGACGGCTTACGGATTTCGAGGAACTCCTCGATCTCGGGGTGCGAAACGTCGAGGTAGCAAGCGGCCGAACCGCGGCGGAGCGAGCCCTGCGAGATCGCGAGGGTCAGGCTGTCCATCACCCGGACGAACGGGATGATCCCGCTGGTCTTGCCGTTGAGGCCTACGGGTTCGCCAATCCCACGGACTCGGCCCCAATAGGTGCCGATGCCGCCGCCGCGGCTCGCCAGCCAGACATTCTCGTTCCACGTCCCGACGATGCCTTCCAGGCTGTCGTCGACGCTGTTCAAATAGCAGCTGATCGGGAGGCCGCGGCCGGTTCCGCCATTGCTGAGGACCGGTGTCGCCGGCATGAACCACAGCTTCGAGATATAGTCGTAGACGCGCTGCGCGTGGCTCTCGTCGTCCGAATAAGCCGCGGCGACGCGCGCGAACAGGTCCTGGTAGCTCTCGCCCGGAAGAAGATACCGGTCGCGCAGGGTCTCCTTACCGAATTCGGTCAAAAGGTCGTCGCGTTGCGCGTCCGTTTTGACGTCGAAACGCGGTGCGTGGACCGCCTTGGAGGCGCTCGAGGTGGTGATGGCAACGTCATCGCTCGAAACTTCTGAGCCGTGTGAAAAGTCCATTGCGCTTTCCCGTCCTTCATCGGTCCTCTCTTGGACCGTTTGTTCGCCAATTGTTCGACTCGGAGCCATGTTGGACATCCTAGCCTTTTTTGCGGTCGAGCGGGTCTTTTCTCGGCTTCGTCCCCAATATCCACAGCCTGGAAATCG
>JBKPKF010000039.1:0-5405 GCA_046730995.1 Pseudomonadota bacterium | reverse complement strand
GGCTGGCGCGGGGAGCCGACGGTGCTAAGGACGTTCGGCTCAGACAAGGAATCACGCCATGCGCGCATCCAGCATTGCAGCCCTCCTCCTCATCGCCACGTCGCCGCTTGCTTCGAAGCCAGCCGCCCCGACTTCGGCCATCTCGGCTGCAGTCGCGTCGCCCGATCGCTCGCCGGACAATGTGAAGCTGGACGAATCGCGCAAGCCGGCCGAGGTGCTCAAGTTCCTCGGGCTCCGTCCGGGAATGCGGGTAGCGGACCCGTTCGGCGGAAACTTCTATTGGGCTGAAATCACTGGGCGCGCCGTTGGACCGAAGGGCCATGTGACGGTCTGGCAGCCCCAGCAGTTCTACACCCAGAAGGTTGCCGACGCTTACCAGGCCGTCCACGCCAAGCAGCCCAACGTCTGGATGCGGGTCAGCCCGATGGAATCGCCGGACATCCCAGCCGGGAAATATGACTTCATGCTGATCAATCTCGATTACCATGACGTTTATTGGGAAAACGCCAAGCGCGGGATCCCACGAATGGACCCCGACCAGTGGCTGAAGACGATCTACGCGGCGATGAAGCCGGGAGCGATCGTCGGTATCGTCGATCATGTCGCCAATCCGAACAGCGACCCCCGGGCGACGGTCGATAAGCTGCACCGGATCGATCCAAACCTAATCAAGGCCGACTTCAAGCGCGCTGGATTCCAGCTGGTCGGTTCCAGCGACATGCTGCGCAACCCGGCGGACGATCACAGCTTGCTCGTCTTCGACCCGAAAATTCGCGGCAAGACCGACCGCGTGGTGCTCAAGTTCAGGAAGCCGCGTTGAGCAAGAGCGACGGCAGCACAGGATTTCGCGCTTATTGGGCGCTCGCCGCGCTGCTCGCCGGCCTCGCGCTCGGCGCATTTGCCGCGAACCTCGCCGAAAATGTAAGGGGCGATCTTCTCGCGGTTGCGGGTTTCGTCGGAACGATCTGGCTGAACGCGCTCAAGATGACCGTGATTCCGCTTGTCGTCGCGCTGCTCGTGGTCGGAATCGCAAAGAGCGCCGAAGCCGCGCTCGGCGGACGGATCGCCGGCCGGTCGGTCCTGTGGATCGTGATCATTTGCACCGCCTCCTCGGTGATCGGCGCGCTGTCGATCGTCGCGTTAACCCACGCGTTCCCGCTGCCGCGCGGGACGGCGGCGAGCCTTCAGGCGGCGCTGGCCGGGGTCGAGCAGAAGAGCTCCACGCCGCTTCCGGGGATCGCCGACTTCTTCAAGGGTGTCGTTCCCGACAATGTGTTCGCGGCGGCGACGAACGGCGACATCCTGCCGTTGGTCGTCTTCTCGGTCCTGTTCGCGCTCGCGCTCGGATATATTTCCGAACAGGGGCGGCGTTCGATCGTCGGCTTGTTCGAAGCGATCGGCGATGCGCTCATCGTGATCATCGAATGGGTGCTGTGGGTCGCTCCGTTGGGCGTGTTCGCGCTGGCCTTCACGGTCGGATCGACGGCGGGCAGCTCGGCTTTTGCGGGCCTTGGCCACTACGTCGTCCTCATTTCGGCGATTGGGGTCCTCATCACCCTGCTGGGATATCCGCTCGCAATCATCGCGGGCCGTGTCGCGCCCAGCACTTTCAGTCGAGGGCTGATCGCTCCGCAGGCGGTTGCCATCTCGACCCGTTCATCGCTTGCCTCGCTCCCCGCCATGCTGACTGCCGTCCGCGCAATGGGTGTTCGCGAGCCGGTTGCCGACGTCACCTTGCCGATCTCGGTCGCGCTCTTTCGGGCGACCGGCCCGGCGATGAACACCGCGGTGGCCTTCTACGTCGCGCATTGGCTCGGCTACGAACCGACGCTCGCACAGATGATCGCGGCCACGGCAGTCGGCGCGGTGATGAGCTACGGCGCGGTCAGCCTTCCCGGCGAAGTCAGCTACATAAGCTCGATCGCGCCGATCAATCTTGCCCTGGGCGCTCCAATCGCGCCCCTCGGCCTGCTCGTCGCGGTCGAGATGATCCCGGACATCTTCCGAACGGTCGGCAATGTCACTCTGGATGTTGCCGTGACGACCGTCGTCGACCACACAACCAAGGACGGCTCAGCTTCCTGAACGCCAGCTGACCGCCGTTCGTCGGTTGGGGCCCTGACGAACGGCCTTTGTCGGCGCGCCGACTCCGCCCCAATGCCTGTCGACACTGCCGCGACTTCGCTCGCTCGGCGCTGCACTTTCCCTGTGCGGCGCGAGAGCGGTCCCCTCCGATCCTCGCGTCGCACAAAAAGGGAGACGTGAGATGTTGAAACCTGTCCTAGCAGTGGCGGCTGTGATTGCCGCTTCGGCGCTGGTCGCCCCGACCGTCAGCCAGGCCGAGACGACCAACTCTGTCCGCGTAAAATATGCCGACCTCAACCTCGCTACGAAGGTTGGGCAGCACAGGCTGCAGGCCCGAATGGCTTACGGCGCCCGAGTCGTGTGCGAGATCGAGGACAGCCGGGAGCTTGGCCTCGCAGCCGCGACAAACATCTGCCGAAGCGATGCGTTGGAAGGCGCTCAGCCCGCCTACGAGGCCGCTGTCGCCGCTGCACGCCGCGGCACCGTCGAAGTGCTCGGCGCGTCGGCCATCATCGTATCGGCCCCGTGAGCGTTAGTGGGTGACCGCCGCTCGCCCGGCCCCGGGGCGAGCGGCGGTTTTTTTATCTGCCGGCGATGCTTCGGACTCGGTCCGAATAGAGCCGTCCGACCGGTTGCTCCGTCGCATCGGCGAGCCGCGCAATCCATCGACCCGACGGATTTCTAGTAAAGCCCGTGATGAAATCCTTGCGAACGATCGCCGAGCGGTGGAGCCGGACGAACAGCTCAGGATCCAAGCCTTCTTCAAGCGCGGCCATCGAATGATGGATCAGCCAGCTCCTGCGGCCGACGTGAAGCCGCATATAGTCACGCTCCGCTGACACGCGATCGATGTCGCGCGACGCGATTCGGACGAGGCCGGTGAGGTCCGATGCCCAGAATTCCTGCAAATGCGGGGACTCGGGCCGGACGGTGGGCTTCGTTTCGCGCCGCTCGAGATAGTCGCGCCCGCGCTGGAGGGCGCGCTGCAGCCGGCTCGGCTCAACCGGCTTCATCAGATAATCGACAGCCTCGACTTCGAAGGCCGCAACCGCGAATTGGTCGAAGGCCGTGATGAAGATCACGGCGGGCGAAGGGCGTGTTTCAGCGAGCGCGCGGGCAACTCCGATTCCGTCCAGGCCTGGCATGGCGATGTCGAGCAGCAGCAGGTCGGGGGTGAGCGCTTGGGCCATCCGGACCGTGCTCTCGCCATCGGTTGCCGTTCCGACGAGATCGATTCCGTCGCACTTTGCGAGGAGGAGCTGCAACCGTTCGGCCGCGAGCGGCTCGTCGTCGGCAATCAGGACTCGAAGCTCGGAATCAGACATCGGAGCGATCCAGGGGGACGGTGAGCAACACGCTATAGCCCCCGTCGCCTCTCGGGCCGTAGGCACATTTGGAAAGCGAACCAAATCGAGCCGAGAGCCTCTGACAGACGTTGGCGATACCGACTCCGGTGCTGATCGTATTGCCATTTCCGTTGCGATCGCCGTTCGCGGGCGCCGGACGGCCGCCGGTATTGCTGATTTCGATCGTGAAGCGTCCCGGGCCGGCCTCGCGCGCGACGATACTCAAAATGACCTTGTCCCGAGTGGTCGACACGGCGTGCTTGATGGCGTTTTCGACGATTGGCTGGAGAATAAGCGCCGGCAGGCGCGCGCTCTCGAGTTCCTCGGGAATATCGAACTCGGCTTTGAGCCGGCGCGGGAAGCGCACCTTCTCGATGTCGAGGTAGAGGCGCTGGAGCGCGATCTCCTCGGCCAGGCTGATATCCGCCGTGGCATCGAGCGTCAGGCTCGACCGAAAGAAGGTCGACAGCTTGAGGACCATCGATTCCGCTTCCTCGGCGCGACCCGCGATGATCAGTGATGACAGGGAATTCAGCGTGTTGAACAGAAAGTGCGGGTTGACCTGATAGCGCAGCGCCCGGACCTGGGCGGCCCTGGCGGCGCTTTCGGCTTCGGTCGCGCGGCGTTCGGCGCCGTGCGCCTCCGCCTGCGCCTGGTTGGCGAGATAGAAGGCGCTCCAGGCTAGGAAGAAGAAGAGCCAGGTGACCGAAAGATCGAGCGCGTAGCGAAAGCGCTTCATCGGATCGAGCTCGTGGATTTTCGGGAACGTCAACACCACCGGTTCCTGCGCGGTGCGCTCGATCCGGATCTGTTGGCCCTTTTCGACGACGGTGAAGCCTTCGCGCGCCTGGAAGCGGAATTCCTCTTTGCTCTCGCGCATCATGTCTTCGATCAGGATCAAGGTCGCGCCCATCGCGACCGCGCCGATGAGCGAGGCGGCTGCGGCGATGACGGCCTTCCGGCCGATGGTATGGCCCGCGCCGAAGGCGGCGATCGCGAGATAGATAAGAAGAGTGACGCCGATCCCGATGCCGATCACGCCCAGCTTGTTCGTGAGGATGGTTAGGGGGTCCGTGCCGAGGAAGGCGCGGGCGACCACCGTCAGGGCATAAAAAAGCCAGAAGCCGAGGATCGACTTCAGCGCCAGCGGCCAATCGCCGAAGCGGGTCCGCGGGGAATATTCGTCCATCAGCAGCATCACGCGGGTGTTGTCGTAAAGCGCCGCACTTGCAAACCGCCCGTTGCCCATTCGCCGAAACATCCCGCCAGCCGGTCGAAACCGCCCGTCCCTGCCGCCCGGAACGGCCCCCGCCACCGCTCGTTACAGCCTTGCAATGTCATCGAAGGGAATGGTCGGGTGAACGACGATAAAAAGCAAGAACCCGCGCCGCCGCCGGTGATCTCGAAGGATCCGGAGCGGGAGCTCGAGCGCAAGCTCAAGCGCAACCCCGAGGACCAGGACGCCAAGGTCGATGTCGGCAGCGATGAATCGATGGATGCGTCAGATCCGCCAGCGACCTCGCAGCCTGGCCAGGACGATGACCCAGTACCGTCGTCGGGATTTCCTGAATAAGTTTCGCCAGCGTCACAAAAAGGCCCCAGCGTTGCAATAAATCAACAATCCACAGTTTTCCCGTTTCATGTCAATTTCTAGCCTAGACGCGGTGACTCCCCTCTGATTCAATCTGAACGAGGGGTGGGATTGTGGTTAACCATATCGCAAGAAGACAAGTCGCATGATCCTGCCCGGGCAAAAGGAGTCGGGTAGATGATTACGCGGACCAGCCAGCCGGCAAGCGGCGCGATGCTGATCTCGGAGATGAAGGAGTTTGCGAGCTTTCCCAAGGCTACGCAGCGCTACATTCGCCGGTCGCTCGACGTAGCGTACGGCCGCCGCGACCCGATCGAATGCTGGGCCCGCGACGAAGGCGAAGCCGCCTCGATCCGCGCCCAGGCCCGTCTCTACAAGCAGCT
>JBKPKF010000038.1:0-2162 GCA_046730995.1 Pseudomonadota bacterium | reverse complement strand
GGCCGGTGAGGACCGTCGGAATGGCCTGGAGCTGGATCGGTGTCGCCTGCGCGTAATTTTTCGCGGCGAGTGCGTCCAGCAAGGGCTTGGACAGCCCGAGGGAATGAAAAGACAAATGAAAATTCCAATGTGAATAAGGTTCGGCCGGGCCCAATGCGCGGCTCGAACAGGGGGTCAAAAAGCGCCCCGCGTGAATAGGAGAGCATGGTTTAATCGAGACGCGGGCCGGTCGTCGCCTGAGCGAATTTCCGATCACGCCGCTTAAAAAGCGCCTCGTGCTGCGGTGCAACATAGGGGGCAATCCTTAAGAAGTCCACCCTTGTTACGCCGGCGCAAGGATTCCCGGTTCGACGTGATAGCGCGAAGCCGCTCCGATGCCACTGAACAATACAGCTTCGGTTGCGGTCATCCAGACCTGACCTCGGCCTTCGAGACGGCCGAACAAGGCCGCTCGGCGCTTGGGGTCGAGGTGGGCCGCGACCTCGTCGAGAAGCAGGATCGGCGGCGCGCCACGCCGCTCTGCGACCAGCTCGGCGTGAGCGAGCACGAGGCCGAGGAGCAGCGCTTTCTGTTCCCCCGTGGATGAATGCTCGGCCGCAATCTGCTTGGCACGGTGAGTGACGGCGAGGTCTTGCCGATGCGGACCTTCGGTCGTTCGCCCGGCGGCCGCATCGCGCGACCGGTTGGCCTGAAGCACGGCGGCCAAATCCGCCTCCGCCCAACCTTCGAGCTTGAGCGAGCCCCGAGCGAACTCGTCCTCCGGCGCCCCGGCGAGCCGATCCTCGAGCAGCGCGACCGCACGTCCGCGCGCTTCAGCGATGGCGGCGCCATGTTCCGCCATCGCCTCCTCAAGCGCCGCAAGCCATGCCGAATCCGCCTTCTCCGGGTCCGCGAGCAGCTTGTTTCGCGCCCGCATCGCCGCGTCGTAGCGCGTCGAATGATGCGCGTGCCCCGGTTCGAGCGCGAGCACCAGGCGGTCGAGAAAGCGGCGGCGATCGCTTGCCGAACCTGTGAATAGTCTGTCCATTGCGGGCGTAAGCCACAGTACCGACAGCCATTCGCCGAGCGAATTCACCGCCGCCGGAGCGCCGTTGACCCGAACCTGTCGCCGCTCGGGCGCCGATGGCTGCGTGCCGGTGCCGATATCGGTTTCGCCCAGCTTGGCTGCAATCGCGAACCCGCCGCCGGCCCCAATGCGTGCCATCTCGCTCAGCGCTGCTCCGCGAAGCCCGCGCCCGGGCGCCAGCAGCGAGACGGCCTCGAGAAGATTGGTTTTGCCCGCGCCATTCTCTCCGAACAGCAGCACGAACCCTTTGCCCGGCTCGACCGTCGCCGAGGCGTAGGACCGGAAATCGGTGAGCGTGAGGCGGCTGATCGGCACTTGCCGTCATTGCGAGGAGTAGCGCGCGCAGGCAAGCTGGGGCTTGCCGAGCACGATGCCCGACGAAGCAATCCAGCAATGAAGGTCAATAAATATATTGGCGCTTGGGCATTGGGCACACTTCCACCGGTTTCGGCGGGGCCGCAGAGTTGCCTTTCGAGGTGTTCCAGCACTCGTCGAAGACCGAACAGAAGCAAAGCTCCACGGTGATTCTGTCATTCCTGAAGGCGGTCATGAATTTTCGCGCGGTGTCAGTGTCGCTGTCGACGCCCTCTCTAAAATCCATGTATGTAATCGTGTCGCCCGCTCTCAACATTCGTCCGAGGAGGGTCGAAGTGATGATATGGCGACGGGTCAGGCCGCCACAGCAGGCGCCGAATAATTCCTTTGGGTTTGCAACGGAGTGCCCATCGACCCAGATTTCCACCGATCGGATTTTGGCCGGGCCCACTCCGCTGTTGGTTACGAAGAACTTCTTGTGAGGCTTGCCCGTCGCGGTCGCATTACTGAACCCCAGTTCGAGGTAAGGAAGCGAGTTGGCCTGAACGAGCTTCGCATTCTGATCGACTAATTCCCTCATCACCTGGCCGTGATGCCACGCGATGAAGATCGAAATTAGCGAAACGAAGAGTGCCGCTCCCGGAATCGCGAAATCGGCCCAATGCCGCTCCCCGTGCGGACGATGATCGATGTGCGGTTGTTCGGCTTCGACTTCCATCCGGGCGACTAAGTCACCGCGGTCCGCCACGCGCTATCAATTTCTTGGTGCATTCTGCCAGCG
>JBKPKF010000037.1:0-3455 GCA_046730995.1 Pseudomonadota bacterium | reverse complement strand
GCTTGACCTTGTTCGCTGCCTCGTTCGCGGCCGCGTCCCCGCCCGGCGGCTTGGGCAGCCGGATTTGGTAGCTGGTCGGCCCGCCGAATTCCTGGATGCTCGCCTCGCCCAGCTGAAGGCCGAGGACCCGGCCGCGCAGCTGCTCGACGTTCACCGGCTGGGTGAAGGTCACCCGGATCATCTGGCCGCCGACGAAATCGACCCCGAGATTCAGCCCGCGATAGGCGGTGTAAGCGAGCGACGCGACCGTCAGGAGCGTCGACAGGATCACGGCGAGGTTGCGCCATTTCATGAAGTCGACGTTGGTGTGATCGGGGACGAGCTTCAAAAGCTTCATTGCACCAGCCTCAGATATGCAGTTCGCGCGGACGGCTGCGCCGGAGCCACAGCGCCACCAGCATGCGGGTGAAGTAAACGGCGGTGAACACGGAGGTGACGACGCCGATCAGGAGCACGACGGCGAAGCCGCGCACCGGGCCCGATCCGAAATAGGCCATGATCGCCGCCGAAATGACGTGGGTGACGTTGGCGTCGAAAATCGCCCGGAACGCCTCGCGATAACCGGTCTCGACCGCATCGAGCAGGCGCCTTCCGCGCCGGATTTCCTCGCGGATTCGCTCGTTGATGAGCACGTTGGCGTCGACTGCCGCACCGATGGTAAGGATGAAGCCGGCAATTCCCGGAAGCGTAAGGGTCGCTCCGAACATCGCCATGATGCCGAGGATCAGAAAGGCGTTCACGATCAGCGCGATGGTCGCATAAACGCCGAAGCGGCCGTAGGTGATCAGCATGAAGAGGATGACGCCGAATGTGCCGATGAGGCTCGCGATCACGCCCTTGTGGATCGAATCCTTGCCGAGATCGGGACCGACCGTGCGCTCCTCGATCACGTTGAGCTTCACCGGCAGCTTGCCGGACGCGAGCGACACAGCGAGGTCGTGCGCGCTCTGGACCGTGAAACTGCCGGTGATCTGGGCGTTGCCGCCGAGGATCGGCTCGTTGATGTTGGGCGCAGACAGCACCTTGTCGTCGAGAATGATCGCGAACGGCTTTCCGACATTTTCCTGAGTCGTCCGGCCGAAGCGCCGCGCGCCCGCGGTGTTGAACTTGATGTTGATGTCCGGCCGGCCGTCCTGATCGAAGCTCTGCTGGGCGTCGGTCAGCTGATCGCCCGAGACCATGACCCGGCGCTTCACGGCGATGAAACTGCTCCCGTCAGCCATCGGCAGGACCTGGCTGCCGGGCGGCGCGCGTCCCGCCTGCACGTCAGCAGGATTGGCCTGGAGGTCGACAAGCTTGAATTCGAGCCGGGCCGTCTGGCCGATCAGCTTCTTGAGCTGGTCCGGGTTCTCGACGCCGGGGACTTCGACGAGAATGCGGTTCGTGCCTTCAGTTACGACCGTAATTTCCTTGGTCCCGCCGGGATCGATTCGCCGGCGGACCACGTCGCGGGCCACTCCCATTGCGTCCTTGAGGGCCTGGACAGTGCCGCTGTTGGTCGGGATCAGGACGACCCGCGTCGAATCGACCACTTCGACATCCCAGTCGCGATTGCCCGTTAGACGGATGGGCTGCGAGAGGCGGCGCAGCCGCTCGACCGCGGCGTCGACCTGCGTCGGATCTCGGACGAGGAAAGACACCCTCCCGCCCGAGGTCGAAATGTCACCAATCTCAATGCGCGGGTCGTGACGCAGCTCGGTTGCGACCTCGTCTTCCTTCGCCTGCAATCGCTGCTTCAGCGCATCGCCCGAATCAGCCTCGAGCAGCAGGTGGCTCCCGCCCGCGAGGTCGAGGCCCAGGTTGATCCTGTCATGGGGAAGCCAGGCCGGCCACCGATTCGCGTAGGGCGTGCCGGCGAGCAGGCTGGGAATAGACATGAAGATGCCGGCCAGGACGACCAGCGTGACGATCCAGACCTTCCAGCGGGGAAATTCGAGCACGGTTCCTCAGCTCTCAGTCGTTGGCCGGCTTGCCGCCGCCGCTGACGACGTGAGTCAGGGTCGATTTGATGACTCGGACCTTGACCCCCTGCGCGATTTCGATCTCGGCCTCGTCATCGGTCACCTTCGTCACGCGCCCACGGATTCCGCCGCCGGTGACGACCTCGTCGCCCTTCTTGACCGCGTTGATGGCGGCCTGGTGCTCCTTCACCCGACGCTGCTGGGGCCGGAAAACCAGGATCCAGAAAACGCCGAACATGAGGATCAGCGGAATGAAAAAGTTGATCGATGCTGCGAACGAACTCGCTCCACCGGAGGGCGCCGTCTGCATCATCAACAAGGTGGGCTGGCTGGACATGAAGTAAGCTGATTACCCTTGAAAAAGGATGGTCGGGGCGACTGGATTCGAACCAGCGACCTCCACACCCCCAGTGTGATGCGCTACCAGGCTGCGCTACGCCCCGACTGGCCGGCGCATCTAGGCAGGCATATCAGCCAAGGCAAGGTCGGGCGGGAGTTCAAATGCAGCGGCGTCGGCGAAGAACGAGGTCAGGCAGGTGGATCGGGCGGACCCTCAGCGCCTTTCTCGCCATTCCGGCGCTATACCTCATCGCAGCGTTGATCGGCTCGCTCGTTCCGGTGAACCGCAGTTGGACCGAGCCGGAGGGCGGCACGACCGTCTACGTCGCCGACAACGGCATTCATGCCGATATTGTCATGCCGGTGGAAGCGGAGGGGCTCGACTGGTCGCCGTTCGTCCCGACTAGCGACTTCGCAGCCGCGAACCCGGCCGATCGCTGGATCGCTTTCGGATCGGGCGAGGAGAGGGTCTATCTGAACACGCCCACATGGTGGGACATCACGCCAAGAACGATCTGGTCGGCGCTGGCCGGTGGCAATCGCGTGATGCATGTCGAATATGTGCCGGACCCGTCCTACGCGGTCCGCGAAATCCGCCTGAGGCCCGAGGAATATCGGCGGTTGTGGGCCGCGATCCGCAGCGATTTCACGCTTGATGCGCACGGGCGCCCCAAGCTGCTCGCGCACCCGGGATACGGCTGCTGCGACGCTTTCTATCGCGCGACTGGAAGGGAAAGTGCGGTTCGGACCTGCAACAACCATGTCGCTCGCTGGCTTCGGATCGCCGGGGTTAAGGCGAGCCTTTGGCCGCCATTCGTGAACGGGCTCGTCTGGCGGTACCGGAGAGTGACGTCATCCCGGCCTTGAGCCGGGATCCGCCTTTCTCAAACACGGCAAAGACAGGCGGATGCCGGATCAAGGTCCGGCATGACAATTACAGCACGTACCTGCTGAGGTCCGCATTGCGCGCAATGTCACTCAACTGCTTTTCAACGAACGCCGCATCGAGGACGAGCTTCTCGCCGCGGCGATTCTCGGCATCGAAGCTCACGTCCTCGAGCAATTTCTCCATTACCGTCTGAAGCCGGCGGGCGCCGATATTCTCAACCGCTTCATTGACCTCGGCGGCAATGCGGGCGAGCGCCTCGATTCCGT
>JBKPKF010000036.1:0-3352 GCA_046730995.1 Pseudomonadota bacterium | reverse complement strand
GCGACATCGATGCGCCATGCGTCAACCGCGACGTCCTGGGTCGCCGACGCGAGCGCCGCGATCACGGCGAAGATGGCGAAGGTGCCGATGTTCGTCGCCGGGTTCGTCGCCGCGAGACCGGCAAAGCTCAAAATCATGATGCCCTGGCAAAGCAGGATCCAGCTCTTGCGGCGACCGATCTGCTCGAGCCACGGCAGCTTGAACCGGTCGACCACCGGAGACCACAGGAATTTGAAGCTGTAGGACAGACCGATCCACGAGAGAACGCCGATCGTCGCGAGATTGATCTTGGCCTCGCCAAGCCAGGCGTTGAGGGTGCCGATGAGAAGCGCGAACGGCAGCCCGGAAGAAAAGCCGAATGCCAGCATCATCGAGGACTTGCGAGTCGCCAGCGCGGCCCTGAGAAGCTTGAATCCTTTCGGGCGCTGACCAGCCACGTGAATCTCCCTCGCTCGGCGTGCCGACAGTCTTAGCTTCGTTTCAGGTCGTGCCTAGCCCCGCGATGAACGGCGATTCTACTCGACGTCGGTCACGTAAAGCTCGAGCCCTTTCGGCGGTTTGACGAC
Organism: Pseudomonadota bacterium; assembly: GCA_046730995.1. GTDB lineage: Bacteria > Pseudomonadota > Alphaproteobacteria > Sphingomonadales > Sphingomonadaceae > Sphingomicrobium. Next base: position 2,786 of record JBKPKF010000036.1, on the reverse strand, counting down.
TTCCCCCTGGAGGTGCCGGTCGATGCTGTCGAGCGCCTGCTTCAGTAGCCGTTCGGTGTACGGCTTCTTCAGGCAACCGACTGCGTGCGAGCTTGGTGGTGGAACTTCATGACCGGTCGCGAGGAGCGTCGGAACTCCTCGTACCCGCGCATTACGAGCGAGCTCGATTCCGAGGTCGGAGCCGTGGAGGCGAACGTCGGCGATGACGAGGTGGATCTCCTCACGGTCGAGATGATCGAGCGCCTGGTCAAAGTCGTCGAGCGTCGCGACGACCTCGTAACCGAAGTCGGCGAGCATCGTTTCCGTGTCGAACGCCGTCAGCGGCTCATCCTCGACGATGAGGATCCGCTTGACGACCCGCTTGCGCTTACCGAACAGCATCGACACCTCGACACTATGACTCCGCAATCGCAACGAACGAAGCAGAATCCGGTGCCGCAGCGCATCGCGAAACTGCTTGCCCGGGCCGGCATCGCGTCCCGCCGCGAGATCGAGCGCATGATCGCAGAAGGGCGAATCGCACTGCACGGTGAAAAGGTCACCACGGCCGCGACTTTGCTGGACGATGTCACCGGCCTGACCGTCGATGGACGGCTCGTCCGCCCAGCCAAAGCGACCCGCCTCTTTCGATTCTACAAACCGCAGGGCACGATTACCGCCGCCCACGACAGCAAGGGCCGAGCCACGATCTACGACCGGCTCCCGAAGGGCCTGCCGCGCCTGATGCCCGTCGGCCGCCTCGACTTTATGACGGAGGGCCTGTTGCTGCTGACGAATGATGGGGAACTGAAGCGCCAGCTCGAGCTTCCGCGAACCGGGGTCGTCCGGACCTATCGTGCGCGCTCGTTTGGCGCGGTCACCCAGGCCCAGCTCGAGAGGCTCGCGGAAGGCATCACCATCGAAGGCGTTCGCTACGGCTCGATCAATGCCAATCTGGAACGCCGCACGGGCCGCAATGCCTGGATCGAGATGAGCCTGACGGAAGGCAAGAACCGCGAAGTGCGCCGAGTCCTCGCTCACCTCGGGCTTCAAGTCTCGCGACTGATCCGCACCGCTTACGGTCCGTTCACCTTGGACGGTCTAGAAGCGGGCGCCGTGGATGAGATCGACCCGGGTGAACTCGACGCCTTCCGGCGAGCCCTCAAATGAGGATTATCGCCGGCGAATGGCGCGGGCGCGCGATTGAGGCTCCGCCCGGCCGTATCACGCGGCCGACCGCCGGTCGCGCTCGCGAGACTCTCTTCTCGATGCTGGCGAGCCGCGTGGGTTCATTCGAGGACCTGCGCGTGGCTGACCTTTTCGCTGGGAGCGGGGCGTTGGGCTTCGAGGCCCTGTCCCGCGGCGCGGCGTCGGTTACCTTCGTCGAGAGCGACCCAGCCGCGGCCGCATCCATCCAGCGCAATGCCGACAAGCTCGGAGCCGCAAACCGGATTCGCATCGAACCCGGATCCGCCCTCGCTTTGCTTCGAACAGACCCTTTCGACTTGATCTTCGCAGATCCACCCTATGCTTCCGGCGCGGGATCGGACATCGTCCAAGCGGTACTCCAAGCCCGCTGGTTGCCGCCCGGCGGATGGCTCAGCGTCGAAACCGGCCGCGACGATGATCTCGATCCGGGCGAGCTCAAACTCGAAGCGACGCGCGACGTCGGCCGCGCTAGGCTTTGGCTGCTTTCCCGCCCTTCGACGCCTTCGACGCCTTCTTGATCTCGTCGATTTCGTCGGTGAGGCGTCGCTTGACGGCCGCGGCCGCGGCCTTGCCCGCTTTCTTCACCGCGTTGCCCGCGCGCTTTCGGCCCGACGCTCCATTCCTACTGAAGCCCTCCTCGGCAAGCGCCGCGAGCGCCGACGTCGCAGCGACGGCGACCAGATCGGCGACCAGGGGACTTTGAAGCAGGGAAGCGAAGGCTTCGCTCGCGCTTGTTCCGGAAGAGGCGCGCGCGCCGCCGCTGCTTCGCTTGGCGCGCGAAGCTTTAACCGGAGCCTTCTTGCGTTTTGGAGCCGCGCGGCTCTTCCTGGTGCTCGCTTTTTTCGCCATCGCGCCGTCTCTCCTCATTGGGGTGTGGACGCTCAACTCCTGGGAACGAATGCCGTATCCGTTGCGCCCCTGCGAGTCACGGCTTGCGACGGAATGCCCACACCAGCGCTGACAAGCTGCTGATGAGCGTCGCAAAGGCAATGAGCACAGGCGGATCGAGGTAAAGCATGACAGGCGACTCCGAATATATGCGCCGGTTCATGTTCCCTATTTGTTCCCTACATGCAATAGGAAAATTCCTACGTAAGGCGCGCGGTTGCCCCGGAGCGGCTGTTCCGCTAAGGCGCGCATCGTCCGGCGGAGGCTCGATTTTTAGCATCCGCGGCAGCCCGTCCTTTGGCGAGCGCGTACGGTTCAGCGGCGAAACGCCGGAACCGGGACGCGCTCTTTGGCATGGGGCGGCTGTTTTCGACGCTGCCAGCGCATGGTGCTCTGGCGGCAGTGCATTTGACCAGGTCCGCATGTGAAGGCCTGCCACGGTGGCGGCCACGCGGCAGGCCCGATTGATTTAGAGAGACTACAGACTTTATGGCGACCACGACGTTTCCGACCCGCGACGATTTCGCGGAGCTCCTCAACAAAAGCCTCGGCGGAGAAAACGAAACCTTCGAAGGCAAGGTGGTGAAGGGCACCGTCACGGGCATCGAAAACGACATGGCCGTGATCGATGTGGGCCTGAAGTCCGAAGGCCGGGTCCCGCTGCGCGAATTCGCAGCTCCTGGCCAGAAAGCCGACCTCAAGATCGGCGA
>JBKPKF010000035.1:0-1793 GCA_046730995.1 Pseudomonadota bacterium | reverse complement strand
ATCCTCGACCTCGAAGCGATGCTGTCAAAAGGTCCGACCGCCGAGCAATTGACTGAGACCGAAGAGGGCGGCGAAGGCGGCGGCGAAGGCGAGATCAGCGAGAAGGTCGCCGGCCCGTCGATCAAGGAAGAGGAAGAGGTCGCCGACGAACCCGAGGCGGACGTCAACGAGGACGATGAGGACATGGTCGAGCGGCGCACCCAGCCGCAGGCCGCCGAGGAAGACGACGAGGACAACACCTTGTCGCTCGCCCAGATGGAAGAGACCTTAAAACCCCAGGCGCTCGAGCGGTTCGCCGCCATCACCTCGATCTTCAAGAAATTCGCGAAGGTCCAGGCCCACCGGATGGAAGCCTTCGGAGCGGGCTCCGATTTCGCCACGGCCGACGAGAAGAAATATCAGAAGCTGCGCGAGCAGCTGACCGCGGAAGTGGAGAGCGTCCAGTTCCACAATTCGAAGATCGAATATCTGGTCGAGCAGCTGTACAGCTACAACCGCCGACTGACCGCTCTCGGCGGCCAGATGCTGCGCCTCGCCGAGCGCCACCGCGTGCCGCGCCGCGCTTTCCTCGAAAGCTATATGGGCCATGAGCTCGACGAGAACTGGCTCGACGGGGTCAAGGACCAGGACAAGAAATGGGCGAGCTTCGCTTCGACGGAGAAGGACACCGTCGAGCGCATCCGCGGCGAGATCGCCGAGGTCGCCAACGCGACCGGCACCTCGCTCGGCGAGTTCCGGCGGATCGTCAACCAGGTCCAGAAGGCCGAGCGCGAGGCCCGCATCGCCAAGAAGGAAATGGTCGAAGCAAACCTCCGCCTCGTCATCTCGATCGCCAAGAAATATACCAACCGCGGGCTGCAGTTCCTCGACCTCATCCAGGAAGGGAACATCGGCCTGATGAAGGCGGTGGATAAGTTCGAATACCGCCGCGGATACAAATTCTCGACCTACGCCACCTGGTGGATCCGGCAGGCGATCACCCGTTCGATCGCCGACCAGGCGCGCACCATCCGAATCCCGGTGCACATGATCGAAACGATCAACAAGTTGGTGCGGACCGGCCGCCAGTTCCTCCACGAGACGGGCCGCGAAGCGACCCCCGAGGAGCTCGCCGAGCGCCTCTCCATGCCGCTCGAAAAAGTGCGCAAGGTGATGAAGATCGCCAAGGAGCCGATCAGCCTCGAAACGCCGATCGGCGACGAAGAGGACAGCCACCTCGGCGATTTCATCGAGGACAAGAATGCGGTGATTCCGGTCGACGCCGCGATCCAGTCGAATTTGAAAGAGACGGTGACCCGAGTGCTGGCGTCGCTAACCCCACGCGAGGAGCGCGTGCTGCGCATGCGCTTCGGCATCGGAATGAATACCGATCATACGCTGGAGGAGGTCGGGCAGCAGTTCAGCGTGACCCGCGAGCGCATCCGGCAGATCGAGGCGAAAGCGCTGCGGAAGCTGAAGCATCCGTCACGGTCGCGGAAGATGCGGAGCTTCTTGGATCAGTGACAAGCCAACCACAGGTCTGAGCCGTCCAGTCCAACACTGTGAGCAATGACGCCTTCGCGCTCTAGGTCCGCGAGCGCGCGCTGCGCGAGTTCGAGTGGCACGCTGAAGTCGTAAAACCACCAATGCTGAATGCCCTGCAGAGTGTCACATGCGTCCGGATGGTCCCGAACGTAAGCAGCAATTGCCGCCTTAACGTTTGCCAGCGACACCGTGGCCATAACATTATGATAGCATGATCGTCACGCGCGAATGCATCCCCGGTCCGTGAGCGGCGCGTCAGGCGGCAGGAC
>JBKPKF010000034.1:0-3651 GCA_046730995.1 Pseudomonadota bacterium | reverse complement strand
GCTCCGGGTCGAACGTTGGTTTCGACCTGAGCGTCGGCGAAACTTTCCACGAGGGGCCGAAGCTTGCCGGGCTGGATTCGGCCGCCGAGGAGGAGTCGGTGGTTGATTTCCTTCAGGCGCGCTCGGTCGATCAGGCGCGCGGCATAAGCCAGCATCGACAGGATGACGAGCGGAAGGAAAAGCAGCCGCCATGGCGCCCGGCGCAGCGCGCAATGGAGGAGGAAGGGCGTGTAGGTCGCGGCGCGGGTGACCGTGCGATCCATGTCGTAGATGGCGAGGTCGCTCATACTTGCCCGGCGAGGATGCTTTCGGCGAGCGCATGGTCCTCCGGCTTGTCGACATCGACGCCGGCGAGCGGATCGGAGAGAGAGACGGCGCGAATGGTGAGGCCGAGGCGGGCCGAGAGGCGTACCATCACCTCGTCGAGGCTGACCAGGCGCAGCGCGACGAGGACGAGCATGGCGGGTCCGAGGAGCGAGAGGATCCGCCACGCCTTCTTTCGATCCTGCTCGACCGAACGCCACAGCTCGATTGCGGGGCGGACCGAAGGCGAGCCCAGCGCGAACAGGTTGGCGCCCGTATAGGCGCCCCCTCGGAAGCTCAGCCAAGTGCGCTGGGCGCCGGGCAGGCGGCGAAGCAAATTCGCGCGCTCGACGGCGCCGATGGCGATGTCCGCCCCCGCCGAGGCGCGGCAGAATTCGTCGACAGTCGCCGGATCGAGGAGCGCATGGTCGGCAGTCGTCACAAGCAGCGGCCATTCGGTCGCGGGGTTGTCGAGCAGGGCGAGGACCGTTTCAGCGATGGTCGCCGCGGATTCGCGGACTCCGATCCGGGGATCGCCGGGCAATGCGGCCGCGATGCGGCCGGGCGCCTGGCCGAGGACGAGGATCTTGCCGACGCTCTCGCTTTCGAGCAGCGCGCGCACCGGGCGGCGCACCATGGGTTCGCCGCCGACCGGGATCAAAGCCTTCAAGTCCGTGCCGAAGCTTTCCGCGAACGTGTCGCGCCCTGGTCGCGAGCCGGCGAGGACGAGCGCGGTGTAGGTCACCCTTCGAGCCAGGAGGCGATCTTCACCCCGCGCGCCGAGCGCTCGCTCGCCTGGGCGTAGCGCACGGCGTGGAAGATCAGGCTGATGATCGTCCACCAGGCCACGAGGACGAGGCCGCTGTCGGGCCGGCGAACGAGGAGCGCGGCGACGAGGATCACCATGTTCGGGTTGCGGCGCGCGGTGACCAGCCGGAACCGGCTGTCGATCCTTTGCCAGACATGGATGTGCATGCCGCCGAATCGGCGCATGAACACGCCTTCGATCAGCCGCTGGAGGACATAACCGCCGATGATCGCCCACAGCACCATCGTCGCATAGAGCGCCGGCATGGGCCGGCCGTAAGCCGCGAGGCCGTGGAGCCACGCCCACCACCAGAAAGGCGGATGCACGAGGTCGATTCCATGGTCGAACACATTGCCCCATTTGGACGAGGCGCCGGTGCAGCGCGCGAGCTTCCCGTCGACGGTGTCGAGCACCATGAAGATGAAGCCCGAGAGCACTCCGGTCCAATAGAAACCGCGCCAGAAGAGGACGAAGGCGAGCGCACAGAGGATTGCGCCGACGAGGGTCACGACATTGGGGGTGAGGCCGGCCTCAGCCGCCCAGCGGGTCAGGTAGAAGGCGGGCTTGCGCCAGAGATACAGCGTCAGGATGTCTGTCACGCCCTTGTAGGACGCGTCGTAGGCGGCGCGCTCAACCGGCTCCGGGTCGTTCGGGTCGAGCGGCAAGACGAACGGGCGGTCGCGCTTGCGCAGTTCGGCATAGCTTAGCTCGGCGGTCTCCGCGGCGAGCGGTTCGTACCCCTTGAGAGCACCGCCCTTTTCCAGCGCCGTGACGGCGGCTGCGGGGTCGCGGCCGGCGGGCACATGGGCCATCACCGGCTTGCCGCCGAGCGTCAGCACCGTGCCCGGGCGTGAACGCATGGCCTTCAGCCAAGCCGGATCCCACGCATAGCCGAGGCTGGAAAGGAGCGCGGCGCGGCCCTTTGCTGCGGCATCGGTGCAGTCGAAGCCGGCATTGGCGGCGAGGCGGCAGGCGCGATCCTTCGCATCCATCCCGAACGGGCGCGCCGGATTGGAACCGACCGGAACAAACAGCAGTTTCGCGTCGTCCGCCATGGTCGAGGGCATAAAGACGGCAAAGCGGGCAGGAAAGTGGCGCTCAGGGCTTTGACTTGCCCCTTTTACCGCTTTCGAGCATTCATCCGCCGCGAATGGCGGAAAACGAGCGCAGTTCGGAGCGAGCAGCCGACGGCCCGGTCTATCGGGTCGCCGGGTCGCTGACGATTACTCGGGCGGCGACGACGCAGCGCGAAATCGATGGATTGCCCGATCCGCTCACCATCGACCTTTCGGATGTCGAGCGGATGGACACGGTCGGCGCCTGGGTGATCTACCGAACGGTACGCGACCGCGGCGCAAAGGTCGTCGGAGTGAGCCGCGATGAGGTCAGCCTGCTGAAAGAGGTCGCCGAATTCGACGCCCCGACCCGTGTCGTTCCGGAGCAGCCGGCGAGCGTCGTTCGAGTGTTCAACGAGCTCGGCGAATGGGTGATGGAAGCCGGCCGGACGCTGGTCGGCCTGCTGGGTTTCTTCGGGGCAACCCTCATCGGCTTCGCGAACGTCGTCCGCCGGCCCAAGCGCTTTCGGGTCAATGCGGTCGTCCAGCGTTTCGACGTCGTCGGGGTGCGCGCACTCGGGATCATCGGGCTGATGAGCTTCCTGATCGGAATAGTCATCGCCCAGCAGGGATCGGTCCAGCTCGCCCAGTTCGGAGCGGAGATTTATACCATCAACCTGATCGGGCGGATCACCGCGCGCGAGCTCGGCACGCTGATGACCGCGATCATGGTCGCGGGGCGGTCCGGATCGGCCTTCGCGGCGCAGATCGGCACAATGAAGATCACCGAGGAGATCGACGCGATGCGAACGATCGGAGTTTCTCCGATCGAAGCCTTGGTCATCCCGCGGATGATCGCGGCCGTTGTCATGATGCCATTATTGTCCTTCTGGTCGATGCTGTTGACCCTGATCGGCGGCGGGATGTTCGTCTGGCTATCGCTTGGGATCCCGCCGCTCACTTACATCCAGCGCTTGCAGGAGGTGATCCCGGTCACCGATCTGTGGGTCGGCCTGATCAAGGCTCCGGTGTTCGGATTCATCATCGCCCTCGCCGGCTGCTTCCAGGGGATGTTGGTGCAGGGAGATAGCGAACAAGTCGGCATGCGGACGACGATCGCAGTGGTTCAGTCGATCTTCCTCGTGATCGTGCTCGACTCGGTCTTTGCCGTATTTTTCTCGAACATCGGGTGGATATGAGCACCCCGAGGAATTGCGATCCGGTCATCCAAGTCCGCGGCCTCAGGAACAGCTTCGGCGAACAGGTCGTCCACGACGGCCTGGACCTCACCGTCTGTCGGGGTGAAATCCTCGGAGTCGTGGGCGGTTCGGGCACGGGGAAATCGGTGCTCCTGCGCTCGATCATCGGTCTTCAAACCCCCGATGTCGGCGAGATCGAGGTCCTGGGCGAAGACATGATCGGCCGCGGGGAGGACGAGGCGAAGAGCATCCGGCGCCGCTGGGGAATCCTCTTCCAGAACGGCGC
>JBKPKF010000033.1:0-3398 GCA_046730995.1 Pseudomonadota bacterium | reverse complement strand
TCGGCGCTCGGGACTGGCTAGCACGGCATCTTCGTTGAGCCGGCGCCGGCAGCCGACATGGGTCCTAACGACCGACAAGAATCCGCCCACCGTCATGCGCCCGATCTACCGTAGCGCGGGAGGTGGTGCCAGCGTATGGTTGGTCATGCGCCGGGCTCTTGTAGGGGTGCCATGAGCAAGGTTTACAGTAACAAGGCATTGCCGCCTGGCACGGTCCTGCGCGAGTGGCGGCTGGAACAGGTGCTCGGCGTCGGCGGCTTCGGCATCGTCTACAAGGGCCGCGGAATCTATTTCGACGAGCTCGTCGCGATCAAGGAATATTTCCCGAGCGCGATCAGCGACCGGAAGGATGGCGACACCGTCGTCCCGAACGATTCCAACGCCGAGGAAGTGCATGCCCTGGGCCTCAAGAAGTTCGTCGAGGAGGCCAAGCTCCTGTGGAACCTGTCGAAGCCGACGCGCCACCCCAACATCGTCAGCGTCCGGAGCCTCTTCGAGATCAACGGCACCGCTTACATGGTCATGGATTTCGAGGACGGGGCCCCGCTGTCGGACCTCCTGAAGAAACGCAGGAAGTTCAGAGAAGCCGAGCTGATGGAGCTGGTCCGGCCGATCGCGGAGGGGCTCGACCGGGCGCATCGGGTGGGGGTCCTGCACCGCGACATCAAGCCGCCGAACATCCTGATCAGCGAGGGTAACCGACCGGTCCTGATCGACTTCGGCTCGGCGCGGTTCGACACGGCGGATGCGACGAGCACCAAGGTCACGTTCCACACACCGCCCTACGCGGCGATCGAACAATATGTGAAGACATATGAGCAGGGGCCCTGGACCGACATCTACGCGCTCGGGGTCGTGCTCTACGAATGCGTGACGGGGACCAAGCCCGCCGAAGTGCTGGAGCGAATGCACGGCGGCCCCGACCATCCCCTTGTCGAGGGCGACTGGCCCGATTTCAGCCGCGCCTTCCTGCGCGCGATCGACGCGGCGATGACGATCCGGCCGACCGATCGGCCGCAGTCGATCCCGCAATGGCTCGCGCTGTTCGATGACGAGAACGCGCCGTTCGGGGCGACTGCGGGCGATGGCGAGGCGACGCGCTTCGCCGCCTATGAGAGCGTTGAAATCGTCCCGGTCGTCCCCACTCCGACCTTGAGCACGAGCGGTGCGGCCGTGGTGAAGCTGACCGAGCCTCCCGCGGAGGCCGAGGACGACGCCAAGCCCGCGGCTGAGGCGGCGGTCGCGAAAGCGGCGAAGAAGCTCAAGGGCAAGAAGGAGCCCGAAAAGCCTCAGCCAAAGCCTCGCTGGACGAAGCAGCAGATGGCGATCGCCGCGGGAGCTGCGCTGGTCGTCATTGGCGGCGGGGCCTTCGCTTTGTGGCCGCGGACGGACGCAATCGGTCCAGCGGACAGCCTCTCCGCGTCAGCGGGGAGCGGGACGGACGAGAGCGCCGCGCTCGGCCCGGTCGGCGCAGTGGAAGCAGCTGCTGAACCCAACTCCACGATTGCTCCGGCAGGACCGGTCGACATCAGCCGGGTCGACAGCCTTGCGCCAGCGATCGCTTCGCTAGCGGGTCTCGCACGTGCAGCGGGTCGCGGCGGCGATGCCGGCAGGCTTGCCGCGACGAGCGCAAGGCTGAATGCGCTCGCCGCCGAGGCCAAGGCCGCGGCCGCGCAGCCGGGCAACCAAGCCGCAGTGAGCGCCAAGCTCGGGGAAATGAGCGCGCTTGCAAGGCGCGGTGCGGCGTCCCTGGCACAAGGCGTCCGTCGCGACGCCGAAGCCAAGGCAAAGACGCTCGCCGGGCTATCCGGGAGCGATGCCGCCTCGGTGCGGAATGCCCTTGGCGCGATCAGGAGTTCGGCGAGCGCCGCATCGGCGGCGGGCAGCCCGGGCCAGGCGATCGATGCCGCGCGGCGTTCGCTTGCCGCTTCGCGCCAGTTCGCTGCCGTCTTCCCAAAGGTGCAGGCCTCGATCCTTCCGAAAAAGCGTGAGGAGTTCGCGACGCTCGCGAGCAGCGCGAAGTCGGTCGGCCAGCAGGTCCTGGACATGGGCAGAGCGAAGAAGCCGGGACTATTCGCGTCGGGCAAGCGCCGCGAGGATTATCGGCTGCGGCAGTCGAACGCGACCGCCGCGCAGGCGGAGCTCGCGAAGCTCGAGCAATTGTCCGCGGCGATCGGCGCCGTGACCACTTCCGCAGCCGCGGACAGCGCGATCAAGCAGGCCAAGGCGATCCAGGCCAGGCTTCACGAGCTCCAGACATCGTCGGCCGCCGCGATGCCGGGCGCGGACGATACGAAGCCGCAATAAGCTCAGCCGTTCTTGATTCGGACGCTGACCCGGTTGCGCGCCGCGCTGCCGCTGCCGACGCGGTCATAGCGCGCGGAAGAGGTGAGCCTCCGCACGAGCGGAATCCCGAGCCCGCCGAGCGGGGCCTCGGGGAGGTTCGTGAAGGGCTCCGGCTCGGGATAGGCGAAGGGATCGAACGCCGCGCCGTCGTCTTCGACAATGAGGTCGACCATTCCGGCCCGGTAGCCGGCAGCGACCGTCACCACGTTCACGTCCTTGCCGTGGCGAACGAGGTTGCTGATCAGTTCTTCGAGAACGACCTCAACTCGGTTCATCGTCCGCGCAAGGACTCCGAGCGGTTCCAGGAACCGGATCACGGCGAGCCGGCTTTGCTGGATTGCGGCAGGGCCGTTCGCCATGCGCGCGATGAGCTTCGGCTCTTCGTCCATCTCAATCGCTTGGGCTAGGAACGGCTGAGCTCGTTGACCGCCGCGACGGCCTCCGCTTCCGTCTTCACCACGGGGATGAGCTCGTCGAGAGCCGTGGTTTCGATAATCTCCATGACATCGCCATGTGCCCCGAACAAGGCGAGCCTCGCGCCATAGCGGTCGAGCGCCCGGGCTGTGCCGAGGAGCATTCGGATTCCGAGCGAGGCGATAAACGAAACCTGCGTCATGTCGATGATGGCGGACTGTTCCTTGGGGACGACATGCGAAATGAAGCGTGTTTCGACTTCGCCCACGGACAGGCTGTCCATCCGACCGTTGAGCACCGCCTTGGTCACGCCGCCGACGTCCGAGAATTCCATTTCCATCTGTGCGAACCCCCTGCTGCCCAACCGTTCATAACAACCGCGACAGTGTTTCAGTCAAATTTCGCCACCACCAGAGAGAAATCGTCTTCAAGCGGGCCGGGCGCGGCGGCCTGCCTGATGGCGTGGAACAGGCGCTCCGTCTCACCCACTCCGTCGAGCTCCGGAGCCAGCACCAGCTGCTCGAAGTCGGCGAAATTCCACTGGCGGCCAGTCCTGTCGATGATCTCAAACACGCCGTCGCTAAAGAGATACATCGCCGCGCCGGGGGGAACGTCGACGCTCGCTTCTTTGTAGACCA
>JBKPKF010000032.1:0-1509 GCA_046730995.1 Pseudomonadota bacterium | reverse complement strand
GTTCGAAGCGCTCACGCTGAAAGGGCGAGAGCTAGTGCGTACCGAGAGCAACCCAATGGCGAGCTTCACCTATGCGCGATGCAAGTAAACTGATCCTGGTTTTCGCAGCCGCGGCAGCGCTCGCCGCCTGCAACAAACCGGCGTCCGAAAACAACGTCGCCATCGACATCAACAATGCCGATCCGAACGACATCGAAGCGCTCCCGCCGGACGAAAGCAGCGCGACTCCTTCCGACCAACTCGCCAATGGCGCAGACAATGTGGACGTGAACGAGGCGAACTCAATCGACAATAACGGGGACTAGGCGGACTTGCTGATGGGGGTTCTGGACCCTAGAGCGCCCGCGCAATGACCCAGTTCGACCTCACCGAGGACCAGCTCCAGATCCAGGAGATGGCGCGCAAGTTCACGGCGGACGCGATCAGCCCGCACGCCGCCGAATGGGACGAGAAACACATTTTCCCGAGGGACACGATCCGCGAGGCGGCCGAGCTTGGTTTTGGCGCGATCTATGTCAGCGAGGAATCGGGCGGCATCGGCCTCGGCCGGCTCGAAGCCGCACTGATCTTCGAGGCAATGGCCTACGGCTGCCCGTCGACCAGCGCCTTCATTTCGATCCACAACATGGTCTGCTGGATGATCGACCGGTTCGGCTCGGCAGGGCTTAAGCAGAAATATCTGCCGCCTATGATCAGCATGGACCACATGGGGAGCTATTGCCTGACCGAGCCGTCGTCCGGCTCGGACGCTGCGGCGCTCAAGACCAAGGCCGTGCTCGACGGCGATCATTATGTCGTCTCCGGCTCCAAGGCGTTCATCTCCGGCGGCGGGGCCAACGATGTGATGGTCGCGATGGTCCGCACGGGTGAGGAGGGACCCAAAGGCATCACCGCGCTGGTTATCGAAAAGGAGATGAAGGGCGTCAGCTTCGGAGCGCAGGAAAAGAAGCTTGGCTGGCATTCGCAGCCCACCTCGCAGGTCAATTTCGACGAGGTTCGAGTGCCGATTGCCAACCGCGTTGGAGCCGAGGGCGAAGGCTTTCGAATCGCGATGATGGGACTCGACGGGGGCCGCATCAACATCGGCGCCTGCTCATTGGGCGGGGCTCAGCGATGCCTCGACGAGGCGATCCAGTACACCAAGGGGCGGCAGCAATTCGGACATGCGATCGCCGACTTCCAGGCGACGCAGTTCACGCTCGCGGATATGGAGACCGAGCTCCAGGCCGCGCGCTACCTGCTATATGTCGCCGCCGCTAAGGTGAGCGCCAATGCACCCGACAAGACCAAGTTCGCGGCGATGGCCAAAAGGCTTGCCACCGACAGCGGCTCTTCCATCGTGGACCGGGCGCTCCAGCTCCACGGCGGCTACGGATATCTGATGGACTATCCGATCGAGCGCTTCTGGCGCGACCTAAGGGTCCATTCGATCCTCGAGGGCACCAACCAGATCATGCGGGTCATCGTCAGCCGGGACATGCTCCGGCAGTGAGCGACGACGTCCTGATC
>JBKPKF010000031.1:0-17514 GCA_046730995.1 Pseudomonadota bacterium | reverse complement strand
TCATCCCGGTAACCTACTATTATTGCTCGTTCTGCCGGTTTTCGTGCTCGGCGCCACACTGGGCGCGCCGTACATGCGGCAATTCGGCACATACAATTTCCTAACGCCCGGAATGGTCACATTGGGGGTCGTCGGCGTCACGGTCATGGCCAGCGGCGCGATGGTTGGAACGGCTGTCACCTCGAGACATCGCGCGCGACATCTGAGCTTCGAGGCGCGCTCGTTCGATTTGGTGTTATTCGCGTTTCTTATCGTAACACTAATCGCATACTTACTTCTCTTGGGTCCGTTGATTCTGGACTCCGCGACGGTGTTTGCCGGATTGAGCGGCGAACAGGGCGCCATTTACGTCGCGAAGCAGAAGATGTTCCGGATTTTCGGCGTTACTTCGCTGACCAACCTCGCCCCCGTTGTCCTGTGCATGTCATCGATCCGTTTCTTACTCTGGGGCAAGTTTTTTCCGCGTCGCGCAACCCACCTGGCTGCCTTCCTGCCAATCCTCATTCTGTTTCATGCGTTCGCCGGCACTGAAAGGATTGTCCTTTTCGAGGCCGCCGTCGCCTTCATGCTGCCGCTGTTCACTTTCTGGGAGCGGCTGAGGGTAATTGGCCGATATGTACCGATCCTCGGTGTTACGGCCGTTGTCGTCGTCTTCGCTGCAGGGGAATACACCCGGACTTGGCCTTATTACGCCGCCCAATACGATTCCTTCGCCCAATTCGCCGCAACGCGACTACTCGCCTACATCGCTGTCGCCTCGAACACCGGCGCGGGAATCATCACAACAATGCCGCCGGTCGGATATCCGCTGGTCACGGCCCGCTGGTTCACGAGATTGCCGTTCCTCTTCGACCCGTCCAAGGTCACTTATCAGGACCAGTATTTCCGTTCCTTCGGCAATGTCGAGTTCAACAACCCCGGTGGGATCATGGCTCCGATCATTGACTTCGGCATTCCCATAGGCCTCGGCTACCTCTTCCTGTTCGGCATCCTCCTTGGGTTCATTTACGGCTTGTATCGGACCAGGCATCCGGTCGGGCTCCTTGCCTATCCGATCTTCTTCGTCGGTTTGCTGGATCTCACCCAAATCTGGTTCTGGGGCGAGCCGAGGTTTATTCCTCGATTGCTCTTTCTTGCGATCGCGATTTTGGTTTGTGTTCGGCGCCAGGTTCTCCGGAATGCATAGAAGTCCTGCGGAAGCCGATCCCCAATTCGAAACTGCTGATCCGCTCCTGTCCGCTCCAAGCGATCTCGGCGCCAGCATCGCGCGACCTGAGTTTGTCCCTAGGCGCGGTCCACTGGGAACTATTTTAAAGGGCATTGGTGGTCGCGCCTCCCTCATGTTCGTCAACATGCTCGTTCTATTGGTCACGAGCAGAGTCATGCTTCCGGCCGAGTTCGGTAAATTTGCGATCGCCCAGCTAGCCGTCGACCTGTCGGCGGCCGCTTCATTTGCGTTCGTCGGTATCCCCCTTTTGCAGCGCCATCGGCTCCGATCCATTGATTACCGCAACGCGTTCACTCTCCTGCTAATCGTTGGCATGGCCGCTGGCGCGCTCCTGTTCGCCTGTGCCGGTATGATCGAAAGATGGCTCGGCATGACTGCTCTTGCGCCTCTTCTTCGCGCCGCCGCACTGATCATACCGTTGAGATGCCTGGCGAGTTTCTTCATCGCGGTGCTGCAGCGCCAATCCAAGGTCGAACGGATCATCGTGTCGCAGATAAAATCGCAGATTGTGGCAGGCCTTGCGATCACTCTCGTGTTCGCCCTTCTCGGTTTCGGCTCATGGGCGCTGCTGTTTGGACTAGCCGCTGCAACGGCGATGGAATTCGGCTGGTGCATGAAGGCGGCGAAAATCCGGCCCTATTTCACACTCACCAGAGAAAGCGTTCGATTCCTCAATGATGGCAGGGGGCCCCTCGCCAACCGCATCCTAATCTTCACATCGGACTCGATCGATCGGCTGGCAATCGGCGGAACCTTCGGAGCCTCTCCTTTGGGAACTTACACCAGAGCGTCCAATCTTGTGCTCATACCGACAAACCTCATCGGGCTTCCTGCGCAGGTCGCGCTCCTTTCGTGGTTCTCGCGGATCAAGGGGAACAAAGCGAGGATTGCCGAGGCACTAGGCGATGCTATTGCCTTCCAGGGTCTACTTCTCGTTCCGATCGCCGCCGCGCTTTGGCTTGCATCACCGCTGCTCGTGCATGTGTTGCTTGGAAACAAATGGTCGCCGGCAATTCCAATCGCCCAAATCCTGTTCGTCGGAGCTTTCGCACGACTGGGCACGACGCCGTTCGAGAGTGCCGCGCTCGCGGCGGGCTATGCCTGGGGGGCGGCACGACGACAGCTCGCTTCAACCGCAATCCTGTTCGTTGGACTCATCATAGCGGTCGGTCATTCTGTCGCTTGGGTGGCCATTGCCGTGGCCGTTTCGCGTGTAGTCTATTACGTCTTGGGTCTTCGGTTTGTCGTCGTCACATTCGAGGAATCGTGGCCAGCCGTGGTCGCCGCGCACGGAAAAAGTTTGGTAATCGCACTTGTCGGAATCGGAGCGGCGCTCGCGCTCAATTCCGTTGTTCAATTTGGGTCTGAATCAGCCAACCAACTAGTCATGGTCACTGGCTATTTGCTGACATCGGGGACCTTGCTGCTCTTCGGACCAAAGTGGCTTGTTGCACCGGCTGGACCCTGGGCGGGCGAATTCCTTGTTCGCATTGGTCGGGGACTGTTAGCAAGACTTACGTAAGCGAACGCCACCAGGGCGCACAATCGAACAACCGCAGCCAAAATTCACTCGCCCAAGTAGACTTTACTGAGCTCATCCGCCATGCGCGCTGACGTGAACAGCCGCTCAAACCGATCTCGGGCGGCCATTCCCATTTGACGCCATCGTTCGCGGGTCTCGGACAGCAGCGCCTGCTCAAATGCGGCCGCATCATTGGCTGGAACAAGGCGACCGGTGATTCCTGTTTCAATTGCCTCTGGCAATCCCCCGACCGCGAACGCGAGCGTCGGCTTGCCAACTCGAGCAGCTTCAAGAGCAGTTAAGCCCAAGGCTTCCCATCGGGACGGCATTGCCAGCACATCGCAAGCTTGCATCTGGGCACTGACTTCGGATCGCCCAAGCCAACCAAGATGCTCAACGTTCGGTGCAGATAGATTTTCGGTCGTGTTCGACACGACGGAATCTCCAATTATCCGCATGGCAATGCGTCCCGCGTGTCGCGCGACTATGCCCATCAGGGTGTCAATCCCCTTCTGCCGGTCGAGGCGCCCCACGAACAGCACTTTCAGACGTTCGTCGTCCCACTCGGCGGTGGCCGTACGGGGCGGCTCAGCGGAAATACCGCTAAGTACCACCCTGATCTTGTCCCCTGCGATTCCGGCCGCCAGTCCTTGCCCCCGCTCGGCTTCAGAGACTGCGACAATCTTCTCACATCGCCGCGACAAGATGCGCTCGGCAAGTGCGGCTCCTCGTCTCGCTATTCCGCTTGGCCACATTTCGAACGGCCATCCATGCGGTGTGTAGATGAGTCTTGCCTGCCATTTCGAAACGATCGCAGACCGCCCGATAACGCCCGCGAAGGTTGAGTGCAGATGCACAATGTCCGGACGAAAATCGCGCAGGACCATCTTAAATTGACGGCGCAAGTCTATGAAAGCCGCAAGGGATCGGGAAGAGCGTCGGAAGAGCCGCAGATGATCGTCGCCGACCGAAGGCAATTGAGCGCGATGTTCGCTCGGGATGATCGCCATTACGTTGCTACCGCCGAGCTTCTCAATCTGTAACGGCATCAGTTCGTCAAGGTAGGTGCCAACCCCACCCTTGGCTGTCTCTGCAACGTGGAGAACCCTCACGTGCTGAAGCCAGCCTGCAGAAGCTCTGAGCGGCAGAACGCGAGCAATTCTTTCGCCGAACGTTCCCAGGTGAAATTTGCGACCCTCGCCTGACCCCGGCTGATCCGCTCCGCTCGATCCGCAACGCTCTCGTCGAGGATCGTGCGCATCTGGTCCGCGAGCCCGACCGAATCAAGCGGATCGAAGTAACGCGCGGCATCGCCGCACGCCTCCCTCACTGCAGGAATATCCGAGGCTATGACCGGACAGCCGACCACCATGGCCTCCAGCGGCGGAATGCCGAATCCTTCATACAAGCTCGGAAACAGCAGTGCAGAAGCCTGCTTGAGTAGCCCCACAACACTTCGATCGTCCAATCGACCGGTGAAGACCAGCCGATCGTCGGTCTGGTCCATGTCGGGCGACCCGAAGATCGGTCGTAGGGCACCGCCCACGATGACCAGCGCGCAATCCGGAAAATGGTGAAATGCCTCGACCGCCGTCGCGACATTCTTGTTCTTCGTCAGGTTGCCGAGAATGACGAAATAGGGCCGACCATGCAGCTTGAATCGTTCCACCGCCTCAACCGAGGGGTCCACGCATCGCATGTGATCCGCTCCGTTGTACAAAACCGGTATTGAGTCGGGTTGCAATTTGAGGATTTCGGCCAGCTCGCGCCGCGAAAAGTTGGAGACGGTGCCGATCCGAGCCCGCTCCGCAAGAGAGCGCCCCATGAACCGGTGCCATGCGCCATACTTCCCCGAGAAAAGATCGGGACGATGGAAGACCGCTGCGTCGTGAATGATTACGAGCTGGCGCGAATGGAAGAGGGGTCCGCTGCCGCCGAATCCCACCAGGACGCCGTCGCGCGCAGCGCGCGCGAGCGCCAGCTGCTCCCACGCGTGACCTGCCAACCAGCTTGAAATCGGCCTGACGTCGATGTGCTTGAGACTAAGGCTTCCCTGTCCCCGCCCCGTAGTCAGAAGGCACCAGCGCTCAGCCGCATTTTCCTCGATCCCCAGCAGCCGGTCGAGCGCAATGACCATCTCGCGGGCATAGCGCTGGACGCCGCTCATCGGCTGGTCGAGAAACCGCCCATTGATGTACACTGTCCGGGCCCGCGCCCCGCGAGCGACCGCCGATTGTGTCAAGTTAGGTGGCTCAGACACCGTCCGAGGATGCCCTCGAGGCGTCCTAGCGCCGTCGCAGCGTGGAACAGTGCTAGCCGCCGCCGCCCGGTGATTGCAGCAACAATTGCCCCGCCGATCGCCCGACTGAACAGATAACCGGACATGCCGATACCAAGCCTTTGTTTACGCAGCACGTATCCCATGCCCCTGCCATATGCGCGCGCCTTCGCGATCGTTGCCGCATCCGCGCGCCGACGATCAAAGCCCGCGTCATGTGCATTTATCGACGGGTCGTACCAGCAGCGCGCTCCCTTCTTCAGTCCGCGAAGCATAAGGTCCTGGCCTTCTGCGGATTGCCATGGGGACTGCGCGCCAACTCCGATTACCTCATCGTAGCCGGCAAGCTCGATCAGTAGGTCCCGGCGCCAGAATGCTGCCCATTCGATCTGGGTCGTCCACACGTTCGTCGGCGTAATCCACTGCGCCTCGGTCTCAAACCGGCCCTGTATCGGTTCTCCCCTCTCATTTGTTGGCCGGCCGGTGAGCGCATCGAGATTCAGCTCGCGCATCACCTTCAGTCCGCGCTCGATGAATGGGTCCGGGTACCAACAATCATCGTCCGGGAAGAGCAGGACTTCACCACGAGCTTCCGCAATCCCCCTATTCCGACCGCGGCTCAGACCTTGCACCAGTGGGGTGCGGAAGTGACGAATTGGGAACGTTCGCGCCTTCTTCAGGACGGGTGCCAGGACGCTCTTTGCATTCTGCTCGACAATGATCAGCTCGAAGTCCTTGAAAGTCTGCCGATCGAGTGAGTCGAGCAGTTGCACGAGCTGATGCTGGCGCCCCTTCGTGGAGACAATAAGCGAAACAACTGGAACGCTATCCACCACGTCGGGCTATGCCTTTCTCGTTAATCTTGGCGGCTCTGCGCGCTCGCGAAGACCGGTCGGCGATCACATACACAAAATATGGAGCAGGATCACGGGTTTGCGTCTATCTTGCGTCGCGTAAGAATTCGGCACGGGTGGGGCGGCACGTTGACGATGCGTATTAACGAGCTTTTGCTAGAAACGAACATCTGACTTGGGGCGCAATCAATGAGCACTGTTGAAGAGACGTTGATCGAGCCCGGAAGACGCTCGCTTCGGGAACAGGCAGCGGAACTCATTCGGTTCCGCGAGCTCCTGTATTTCCTGGTGTGGAAGAATTTGAAGGTTCGTTATGCGCAGGCCTTGCTGGGCGCCCTGTGGGCGGTCCTCCAGCCGCTGCTGACGGCCGGCATCCTGGGACTGCTGCTGGGCCGCTTCGCGCGCATTCCGACCGACGGAGTGCCGCCTTTCGTTTTCTATCTGACTGCGCTGGTTCCGTGGACCTTCTTCGCCAATGCCTTGACCACTGCGGCGGGCAGCCTCGTCACCAACCAGCCGTTGATCATGAAAGTCTATTTTCCACGGATTTGCCTGCCCATTTCGGGCGTCCTGAGTGCCGTCGTCGACCTGATGGTACCGCTGATTCTGTTGCTCATAGTGATGGCCTATTCCTCGAGTGGCGGCCTCACCTTGCAAGCTGCAGCAGCCCTTCCGCTGCTCCTGTTGATCGCGGCCATCGCGGCGACTGGCCTTGGCGTCGGACTCGCCGCGCTTAACCTGCGCTACCGTGACGTGACGCACACTTTGCCGTTCCTGATCCAAATATTCTTCTTCGCGTCGCCGATCGTCTATTCCGTGACTCGGCTGCCGACTGAGTGGCGAACATTTTATTTTCTAAATCCGATGGCGTCGGTGATCGATGGATTCAGGGCGATTTTGCTCGGCACTCACCCGTTCTCGTGGGCCGAAAGCCTGATTGGATTGTCGTCCGCCCTGCTGCTCCTGGCTATCGGCGTAGTCTATTTTGAGCGGGACGAGCACCGCTTTGCAGATGTCGCCTAGCATGGACCAAGACATTGCGATCCAGGCAAGCGGCCTGGGCAAACTATACCGGATCGAGAGCTCGCACCGGCCGACCACCTTAAGAGAGGCCTTGACCAGCGGCACGATCGCAACGCTGCGCTCGGCGAGACAGAAGCTTCTGCACGGTTCGGAGGAGCTCACGGAACTGTGGGCGGTTCGCGATGTGTCTTTCGACGTTTCGCGAGGCGAGACGGTTGCGCTGATCGGTCCGAACGGCTCGGGCAAGAGCACGCTGCTGAAGATCATTGCTCGCATCGTTTCGCCAACCACCGGATATGCCCGAATCCGGGGCCGGGTCGGAGCGCTGCTGGAGGTCGGAACGGGCTTTCATCCCGAGCTGACTGGAAGGGAAAACATCTTCCTCAACGGCGCAATCCTGGGGATGACCGCACAGGATATTCGCAAGCGCTTCGATGAAATCGTCGAATTCTCGGGCGTGGAGGAATTTCTCGCGGTTCCGATCAAGCGCTATTCGAGCGGAATGGTCATGCGCCTTGCCTTCGCTGTGGCCGCCCACCTTGAACCCGAAGTGCTGATCATCGACGAAGTGCTCGCCGTTGGCGACGCTGCTTTCCAGCAGAAGTGCCTCGGACGAATGGACGAAGTTTCGAAGAGTGGTTGCACCGTCTTCTTCGTGAGCCACAACTTGGCGGCGGTCCAACGGCTGTGCTCGCGCGCGCTTCTGCTGGAAAAAGGTCGGCTCATCGCGGACGGCGTCACGGGCGATGTCATTGGCCAATATCTGGAAAATGCGTGCCTTCAGACGGCTCCCGATGAATGGTTGGAACTGCCGCCGCGCGCGCAACCGGCAAGGGACCCGGTAGTCACCGCGGTCCGCTATGGCGATCCCAGCCGCCTGTCTTCGGCTCCGCGCTCGCTCGGACCGGTTCGGATCGAGGCTCGGATTGAAGCCCCCCACCGCATCCAGGCTATGCTCGCGGCCGACATCCGCGACGAGCTTGGCAACAAGCTAATCAACGCCGATTCGTGGACCAAAGCCAATCAACATATCGACGTGCCAGCCGGAAGCAGCGTCTGGCGGTTCGACATTGAAAGCTTGCACTTGGAAGCCGGTCGATACGTGATCGATTTATGGCTCGCCAATATGAGGAGTTCGACGCTCGATTACCGACCGATGGCCGTTCAGATGAACGTGTTGAAGGCGGACGGCCTGCCGGCGGATCCAGGCGACCCGCCCCAGCATCACGGATTGGTGCCGTGCCGGTTCGACCTCTACCGCGCAGACGACATCGATGAGCCGCGCCGGGCAATCTGAAGCCCCGTCCATTCAGTTGGGCAGCGGAGACGCCCGGTTCCTCATCCCGCTGACTCGCAGGAGCTTGGCATTCGCACAGCGCGTTTGGCCGCTTTCCGACCGCTGGCGCTGGATTGAGCGTCTGCTCCAATATGTTCCGGCAAGCTCGATTTTGCTGCGCGTGATCCTGCCGAATTTCGGCTTTGCTGTGCACAAAGCGAGCTCGAAGCCTCTCCTCGGCCAATCTGATTGGAATGATCGCGAGGCGCTCGTCGCGACGAGTTGGCGTGGTGAGGAAGGAGCGACGACGGTATTCCTGTTCGAGGCCGATGAAGGAACTCCGAGCGTGGTCGCCAAGCTGGCGCCCCCCTCGCGGAGCGGTGCACTCCGGAATGAAGCACACATCCTCGATGAGCTCGGGCCGGGGGCGAGAAGCGCGGGAGCGCAGGTGCCCAGCGTCATCCGATATTCCGAGATCGAAGGTGGCTGTTCGTTGCTCTTGTCATGCCTTCCTGCGCGGCCTGCGTCGATGCTTCTGCGTGAAAGACCCGGAGCTGTCGCCGAGGTCATCAGTGACGTTTCAGGCTGGCTCAATCGATGGCATGCGGCCACCGCGCGCGAGCTGGAGCTAACGCCCGCGCGTTCTGAGCAACTGATCCTAGGGCCCGCGCGACTGGTGGCACCGCACTTGGAAAGCGGCGCGGCCTATCTCGATTGGCTGACCAACGCATGTGGCCGTATCGGTGGCCATGAGGTTCCGTTCGTATGTGCTCACAATGATCTAACAATGAGCAACATTCTGGTCGATGACCAGGGCCGGATCGGAGTGGTCGATTGGGAGGAGGCTCGTCCGGATGGCCTCCCGCTCGCCGACTTTTGGTATTCAGCCTGCGATGCGGTTCTGTCGGCGCGTCATCGTGACCGCCTCTCAGCGTTTGTTGAATGCTTTCCGACCAATACCGATCGTGACGCCCTTATTTGGCCCTACGAACGGGACTTGCGTTCGGCCGTCGATGGCCCGCCGGAATGGGTGGATCTCTGCTTCCACGCATGCTGGATGCAGCATGCAGCGAACGAACAGGCACGGCCCGTCGATGACGACCGGCCTTTTCTATCCATCGCGAACCGAATCTCAAAACTCGCGATGCCGTGAAGCTCTTAGGATTGGCGCAGTGCGGAACGGAGGCCGTGCGCAATCCGCGCTGCCAGGCGGTACGTCCTCGGATAACCGCTTCTCAATAATGCCTTCCTGAGTTTCCAGCGAATGTCGGGGTCGCGGCAGCCGACCTCGTCCAGATATTGCTTCAGCCACCGCAGGAATCGCCGGCGCAACGCACGCGACTGGCCTGAGGCGCGCGCGAGCTGCGAAGTGGATTCGTCATGCTGCCGATACCGATCGAAACATGTGCTCGAAACGTAGATCGGCCCTGCAAGATACATCTTCGCCCGGAACACCTGGTCTTCGAACAGGCCGTGGAAGGCTTCGACATAGCCGGCGACTGCCAATGCCGTATCCCGCCTGAACATGGCGCCGGACGATGAGGGCGTCATTCCTGCTCCCAGCGGGTACAAGCGCCTCATCAATTCTCCGCGCGGATACGGATGATCCTGCTCTAACGAACGCACCCATCGTCCATCGCGTCGAACATCGCCGGTGAAAATGACCTCGTCGGGCGCTGAGTTCGCTCGCCAGCTGTGCCAGTAAAGGGTCGCTCCGCAGACCATTACGGCCTCCGGATGTTCTTCGAATAAGGCGATCTGTTGCTCCAACTTGTGGGGCAGCCAGCTGTCGTCGGCGTCGAGGAATGCTGTGAACTGGCCACGAGCTTCTTTAAGGCCCAGGTTTCGACTTGCGCTCATGCCGCGGTTCAAGCGTCCCTCGTGCGTCAAATAGCGAATCCGCTCATGATTCCGGGCGCAATATGCCATTGCGATGGATTCGCTCGCGTCGGACGAGCCATCATCCACGAGCAGCAATTCCCAATTGGCATAGGTTTGCGCAAGAACGCTTTCGACGGCGTCGGCGAGGAACTTCTCCTCATTCAGAAAGATAATGATGCAGCTAACGAGGGGACTGGCTGAGCCGACGAGCGGGTCAGCGACCTCTCCGCCCTTCGTTTCAGAGTCACGCTGCAATATGAGCCTCGACGGACGACCTGAACTTGGCCTCGTCCCAGTCGCCGATGGAAAGGCGGGGAAGCTGGTACAGGTCGGTCCACCGCGACATTGCGGCCGAGGTGGAACCACATGCGAAAGCATAGCCGGCGGAGCGCACTTGCAACTCGGTTTCCTCCGAGCTCCTTCCTTGCGGATAAGAGAAGCCCAATACCGGCTCGCCCAATAGCTCCTCGAGGCGGGACTTGCTCTCACGGAGTTCGAGCGCCTGAATGGGCGGGGGAAGCGACGGCAAGGCCGGATGGGTCATGCTATGGGCGCCGATCTGGACGAGGCCGTCGCCTCGAAGCTGTCTGAGTTCTTCTTCCGACAATGGCCTGCGCGCTTCGCGCGCATGGGCGCCGAGACCTGCCCAATCCAGCAGCAAGGAGACTTGCCGGTCCCGCTCTTCGGGGAGCTTGCCGACAAGCATTTTCCACAGCTCGTCGTGGATTTGGTGTCGAATCGTTGGAGGCTCCCGGAACGGTTTCCATTCGGACCACCGAAAAGCGTCCGTCGCGCTCAAATCAGCCGTCTTCCCCAGTTCGCGGCGATATTGCTGCCCGTCGATATCAAGCTCCAGGATCGGAGGCAGCGACCCGGGCTGAAGGAAAACCCTTTCGAGTACGTCCCACCAGAACTCTTCGCTGCGGCCAATGTAGCCGGCAGTAGCGAACAGAGTGGCCGGAGCTTGGTACTTCTCGAGCAGCGGCCGTGCGTTCTCGAGATTGTCGCGATATCCATCGTCGAACGTGACCGCAATTGTGCGCCGGGGCACCTGCCCGGACGGCAATTTGCGCGCCAGCTCGGAGACATGCACGACCGTGCAGCCGAGCGATCGCAGGGCGCCCAAGTGTCGCTCAAAGTTGGCTGGGCTAACGCACAGGCGCCACGGATCAAGGCTCTCTTCTGCGATGCGATGGTACACGAGAATCAGGGGGCGCGGGGCGAACCGCCGTCGGAATCCTCGCTTCGCGCGTCCGAGCATGGACCGTATGCCGTCCATCACTCGGCCTTCACCCACCGGGCGGCGATGATAAGAGGATATTCGGGATCGCAGGCTGCGAGCTCGCTTGGCCGCAGTTCCTGCGCGGCCAAGCCGTAGAGAAAGGCCGTTGCCGCCAGAAGATTGCCGTACGTCCAAACCTCTCCGTTCTGACCGCCGCACGATTCGTCCAGTAACCGTTCGGCCGAAAGGCGAGTGAAGCTCCAGTGCCGCCCCTCACCCACAGGGGACGGTGTGATCCCGGGGACCGTCATCAGCAACACTCCGCCCGGTTTAAGGCTGCGGTGTAGCTCGCGCAGGGCACAATCGAGACGGTAAATGTACTGGAGCGTTTGAGTGAAGATGATGCAGTCGTAGGCCTCGTCCTCCAACCGGGTTCGCTCGTTCAGGTCGGCAGTAATCGTCGCCTGCGGGTTCGCCGCATCGACGTCAAGCACGTCGCTTTGCGTTACGCGAGCGCCACCGTAACTTTGGGTATATTCTGGCTCTTTGATTTCCAGCACGCGGCCTTTGATGTCCGCCGACCAGGTCGCCAGGAAATCTTCGATGTAGTGGCGGTCGACCGGCTTGCCGCGGTCATACCCATAACGCCGGCTGATCGGCGTTGTTCTCCGCAAGCTGCCCCACCGCACGCGCCCCACGGGCACGGTCGGCCTTCGAAGAAGCGATCCGACCCGTCGGCGAAGGCTTCGAAGGAAAGATCGAAACAGTCCTTCCCTTCCTTCCTCAGCAGTTATTTCGACATGAGCCAATGCCGTGGCGAGCGCCAGCGCCCCTCTGCCATCCCGGACAAATAACGACCGGCGTTCGCGCAACCTACCAACCCCCCTATCTATTGTCGATCTGTCCGCTTCTGCATCAATAACTCAATGCGAATCAGCGGTTTCCATAGGATTGCCAGCGCCTCAACGCGACCTGTATTGAGATTCGTCATCTCGACAGCAGGACAGGGCTGATGCGATTGAAGGGATCGGACGCTTACCCTCAAACTCGGGTGACGGGCGATGGCTCAGCTATCTCCTAAGTCCCGCGAGCCCGGCATTCCCGATGCATTGCTGCAGCTCTTCCTGGATTTCGATGCATCAGGGCTACGCTGGTGCTTACTTCGCCCTTGGCAGGGCCTTTATTCGCCCGAAGGTGACATCGATGTCTTGCTCAGCCCAGACGAATTCAGCAAAGCGCGAGCGATCCTGCTTCGAGCCGGCTACGTGCCGATTTACAAGCCCGGAAGCGACCTCCAGACGGTCGACTTCGACTCCGCCTCCGGACGGTTCTTGTGGGTCCATGTTCAATCGGCGCTGAAGATCGGCGATCTCACAGTCCCCGCTCAGGCACTCCTCCCCGACATCCGCCGTACACGGTTCCCCGAAGTGGCGCCTGAGTGGCTTCTCTGGACCCTGCTGGTGCGTGCGATCGAGAAACAGTGCGTGCCCGAACGATATCGCAGCCGGCTGCAGCAACTTGCGTCCGAATGGTCAGGGGGACCCGCGGAAGTTGAGACGCTGGTGAGGGATCGGGGCCTCGACCCCGATGCCCTTGTGGCCGCCGCCGCGGCGGGTGACTGGCAGTCTATCGGTCGTCAAAAATGGCCGCGCATCGAAACGCCAGATAATACAGCACAGCGAGTAATTAACCTGGCCCGTCGCGGCTGGCGCGTGCTGATCGGCTTCGCGTCTGTGAAGCGGCGCGGGCTTTGCGTAGCCGTGATTGGGCCTGACGGCGCAGGCAAGTCGACCCTCGTCCAGGCGCTGGAGCGTGAGCTGCCACTGCGCACGCGGCGCGTTTACATGGGACTGACCGGTGGCAGGATGCGCAGGGCTGCGTCCCTCAGGGTTCCGGGGATCGTATTTGCAGCTCAATGTATGGTGTTGTGGGCTCGGTACCTGCGCGCGCAACTCCATTGCGCAGCCGGCCAGATAATTCTCTTCGACCGGTACGTGCTCGACGGGGCCGTTCCCGCCGGCCGGCCTATGCCGTTCCGTGCTCAGGTTGCGCGGCGGGTTCAACGTTGGATCGTGCCGGCGCCGGACCTCGTTCTCCTCTTGGATGCATCGGGTCGAACGATGTATGCGCGCAAAGGCGAATATGCGCCCGAAACACTCGAGAGCTGGCGGGCAGAATATCGGAAGCTTAAGGCTCGTGTACCCATTGAATTGCTGGATGCTGAGCAACCGCCAGAAAGCGTGCTGAGATCTGCTGAGACTCTCATCTGGAACATGCTGCGCGAACGCGCGAGCCGCTAGCATGGACGACATCGACATTTCGGAACTGACTGGGAATCTCGGCCTTCCCTCTTTAGCGAAGTGGACGAGGATCGTCGGGCGTCGTGGAAAGGCCGTCTGGCGCATCGATTGCCCGGATCGCAGCTACGCCGCTCGCATCTTCCGCCGGGGGGAGAGCGCTAGCGCGCGGCACGAACAGACGATGATGGCCATCGCGCGCGAGGCAGGGCTTCCGGTGGCGGCGGTTCGAGGAACGTCGACGTCCGCCGAGCGGGCAGTGCTTCTGCTCGACTGGTTACCGGGACGATCATTTCACGACGAGCTCTTCGCCAAGCCTTGGGCTGCGACGCGCCTCGGCGAAATCTTCGGTCAACAGCAGGCGGAACTGCATTCTGTTAGTGCGTCCGCGGTCGAGGCGACGGACTGGATCGAATTCTTTGGGAGGATGGAGCCCGCGATGCGCCAACGTCTGGAGCAGGCTCAGCGCGGGTGCAGTCTGGTCCACCTCGATTATCACCCGGCAAATGTCCTGCTGCATCGCGGAGCCGTGTCCGGCGTCGTAGACTGGACGAACTCGCGTTTCGGTGATCCTCGTGCGGACCTTGCCTGGACTACGGTGATTCTGACTCGCGTGTTTCGCACCGGCTGGAGTCGCCCAATCCGCCGTCTTGCCGCGGGGGCGTTCATTCGCGGCTGGTGGCGCGGTTATGTTCGAATAGCGGGACGGCCAGTGGAGATGCCGATCTTTCTCGCGTGGGCGATGCATGGTCTATTACGCATCCAAGCAAGCCTAGATCGCTCACCGCGGCATCGCGCGAAGGTTGTTGCACTCGTTGAAGCCCTGCAGAAGTTGCGTGAAAAGGCGGAACTCCCGGAAGTGACCGTAAATGACCTGATCCAAGAGGCCGGCACGCGACAGCCCGCCACTCAGTCGGAGACATCTCTCGACTTGCCTTTGCCTAAGGTTTCTAACGGCGCGCCCGACATGCGTAATCCGTAAAGGCATCCTGGCGCCAAACCCGCGAGCGCGTTGATTCTCTCACCCGCTTTGCTCCAATTCAATCGGGCGAGTTCGTGCATTAGCCTCCGCAGGTTCCCCACTGAGTAGGAGCGCAGCATTCGTAACGCGAAAAAATCGTGATCCGCCAAACGAAGTCCGCAAAGCGCTCCAATGCCGAAGCCATAGGACCAACGGGTGGCCATGCGTCGGTCGTGAGTTTGCCAGTCGTGACGAACGACAGCGCTGCCCTCATACCGGATCCGTTCCCCGGCTTGCAGTAGACGATCGATCAGGTCGCAATCTTCCGCGGCCATTCCCCGACTCCCGGCGCCAAGACGCTCGTCCCAGCCGCCGATCGCCCGCAATTGCGTGACCAGTGCCGCGAAGTTGCCTCCGCTGCCGACGAACCAAGGAATCGTTCGGCTGCAAAAGTCCAGCGTGTCTCGCGATGTGCGGAGCGAAATGGCATGCATTGCCGCTGGCGTTTCGCCCGCAGGAGCCAGAATAGGTCCAGTGAGCGCAGTCGGCGGGCTTTCCACGTCAAAGACGTCCCAGATTGCCGCCGTCCAATCGGGATCCGGAAAGCAGTCGTCGTCCGTGACGCCAAGCACTGTTCCTTCTGCGTGCGCGAGCGCCAAATTGCGAGACGCTGAGAGGCCGAGCTTCGGCTGCTCGTGATAATCCACACTCAGCCCGCTTGCCCGGATCGCCTCCCGTCCCTCCGCTGAGGCTGCCTGCTCGATCACTATCAGCTGATCTGGCGCGCGCGTTTGCTGACCAATCGCTTTCAAACAGCGAGCCAAGGCTTGCGGACGGCCACATGTGGCAACCGCGACTGTCAGGCGCATCCTTTCTGGGTGTCGGCCGGTCATTGTCGGTTTTCGTCGCCTTCGCTCATGAGCCGCCCGTAGAGCGAGTCATATTGCGTCGCCCATTCTTCCGGATCCTGAGTCCGCGAGGCCCAATCCAGGGCGGCCTGTTCGAGCTGCTCACGTCGCCCCGCGTTAGAGAGGAGATCGATGGCGCGGTCGACAAATTCATCGTCGCTGCCAGCCAATGTGAATTCAATCCCTGGGCGAAGGCCAAGTCCTTCAACGGCTTGCGACGTTGCAATGAGGGCCTTGCCGAATGCGCAGGCTTCCAGAACCTTGACTCGCATTCCACCGCCTAGCCGCAGCGGGCAAATGAAGATCGAGGCGCCGGCGAAGTAGGGCCTAAGATCGTCGACACGGCCCGTCACGTCGACGCCCGGTCCCGCGGCGTGGACGAGCTGCCGGGGCGGGTCAGGGCCGACGATGGCCATTCGAGCAGCAGGCCTTGCCTCCCTAATCTTCGGAAAGATTGCCGTCGCAAGCCGCATGGCTGCATCGACATTGGGGGGATGGCGGAATGCGCCGACAAACAGCAGGTCGGATTCTATCGGCGGATCGGGCCCAATGCGCTCAGGCAAGATACGAAGGGGGATGCACGTCACTTGCGTGGAGGACTCGCCAACAAGTTCGCGCACGACTTCTTCGTCCTTCCTGGTGAAGGTGACGACAGCGTCGGCCTGCGACAGCGTGCGGCGCTCGTAGCGCGCCCACGCGCGCCGCCGGATCCAGCTACCCAGTCGCTGGCGAGTGCCACGGCCTTCTTGGCGGCGCGCACCGGCCGATACGACGCCCGGCTCGTGCTCGGTTACGATGCAACGAGCCTCCCGAGCTGCCTTTCTGACGACTGGAATATATTGAGCCATCACGTGAAATTCGAAATGGACCACGTCCGGCCCAATTTCGCGGGCTAGTTCCGTGCAGGCTTTTACCATTTCCGCAGACCATGACTCCCTGACCCAATCGGGGGGACTGCCCAAAAGCAGTCGGACCAACTCAACCACCCGTGACCAAATATGCCCGCCCGACCGGCGGCGGATAGGCATATCGATGCCGATCATTCGACTGCACTGGGGGGGATGCTGCAATGCACCACCGTTCGTTTCACCCAGGTACACAACCGAGACCTCATGCCTGCGGGCCAGCGTATCGATGGTCGACGCGATTGCGCGCGAACCACCGTGGCTGCCCGAAAGGTCGGGTGGAAACGGCGCGACGAACAACAATCGAAGTCGGCTCGTCGGCGTAACCCCGTCCACGAGCGTCACCTCGCGGATTTCGAATGGAGGCCCGTCACCCCGGTTAGGCCGTCCATCGCAAGGCCATACGGCCCGAACTTCCAGGGGTCTGAACCATAAGCGCCGGCGCGTAGCAGATTGAGAAGAGACTTGGCGCGATCGACGAGAGTGGTTGATTCGTAGATTTCCGCTCGAATCGAGCAGCGTTCCCCGAGCTTCCGAAATGCTTCCGCGGCCAGAACCGCACGGCCTCTCGAAGGCTCCGCCACACGATCTGCAATGCGATCCAGGACGATCGCCCGGCTTTCGGCGGCGCGGCCGCGGCGGGCGATCGCCCGACCGGCATCATCGAGCCGATCCAGCACGAGCGCCTGAAGAGACGGAGCAAACCGCCGCCAACCATAGGCATTTTGGCCATGCTGGCGGTAATCCGCTAGGCAATCCGCAAGATATTGAACGGACCCAAGAACTGACGAGAGGAAGAAATACCAGCGATCATGGGCAAGCCCCTCCCCGTCAGCATTCTCGTCCATTGAGAGTTCCCACAGATCGTTGAATTCGAGAAGCCCTCGCCGGAACACTTGCGTGAATCCGGGGGAGAAGCTCCACGGAGGAGCGCTGAGCGGCGCCCATCGCTTCGTCGGCATGGAGCGCGGATAGAGCGTTGCGATAGGACGGCCGTCGGCAGCCACGACCCTGGCATTGTGAAACAGGAGCAGCACGCTGGGGTCTTGAAAGCAGTCGGCGGCTGAGCGCAATTTGTGGCTTGGCCAGCGGTCGTCCTGGTCGCAAAAGGCGATCAGATCGGAGCTGCACTTAGCCGCACAGCGGACGAAATTCTCTC
>JBKPKF010000030.1:0-3635 GCA_046730995.1 Pseudomonadota bacterium | reverse complement strand
GCTGGGCGAGCGGCAGAACCGCCTACGTGCGCTTCCACGGGACTGCCGGCAAATATCACGGCCGCTATTCCAACGAGGCGCTGCTCGAATGGACCGATTGGTGCATCGACCAAGCCCGGTCAGGCCGGAGTGTCTGGTGCTATTTCAACAACGACATCCACGGTCACGCGATCGAGGACGCGCGGACGCTGAAGTCGATGGTCAGGCAAGTTGGCCGCTGAGCACCGTTTCGAAATCCGCGACCGCGGCCCTGGCATCATCCTTCCCCCACACGGCCTGGCAAACCGCGATGAAGTCGGCGCCCGCCTCCACCAACGGTTTCGCATTGTCGGGCGTGATCCCGCCGATTGCGACGCACGGGATTTCGAACAAGGTCGACCACCAGGTCAGGATCGATGGATTGGGACGGTAGTTCGAAGGCTTGGTCGTGGTCGGGTGGAACGCGCCGAACGCGACATAGTCCGCCCCGTCCTCGCCCGCCTGCATCGCCAGGTGGCGGCTGTCGTGGCAGGTCCGGCCGATCTGCGCGGCCGGGCCGAGCAGAGCACGGGCGTCGCGAACGTCGCCGTCCGACTGGCCGAGATGGACGCCGTCCGCGCCCAAGCGCTTCGCGAGCGCCATGCTGTCGTTGACGATGAACGCCACCCCCGCGTCGGCGCAGCTGCGCTGCAGCGGCTCGGCCAACCGCGCCAGTTCATGCTCGTCCACGTCCTTCACCCGCAGCTGGAAGGCCGTCGCGACTCCCGGCTCGAGTGCGGCCTTCAGCCGGTCGGGAAACGCTCCGCCGACCTCCTGCGGGCTGATCAAATACAGCTGCGCAGGCGCCGTCCGCTTGGGCGGCGGAAATTCGATCGGATCGAACTCGGCTTCGTCCAAGGTCAGGCCGGCACCTTCTCAGTCGACGCCTCGTAAATCTCGTCGATCGCGCTTCCAAGCGTCCGGTTGAACTCCTCGTCGCTCTGCTGGGCGCGAAGGTCCGACAAGAGGGCGCGGCTGAAGCTCGCGATCATGCCCGGGTTCTTCGCGAGTTCGCGGCAAGCATCCTGGCGGCTGAAACCGCCGGACAACGCGACCACGCGAAGCACCTTGGGATGTTCGACGAGCGGCTCGAACAACCCCGGCTGGGCCGGAATCGACAGCTTCAGCATCACCCGCTCGTCCACCTCGTCGAGGTTCTTCAGGATTTCCTCGAGGAGGATGCGGTCGGCCGCATCGCGCTCGGGGCTCTTGATGTTCACCTCCGGCTCAATGATCGGCACCAGCCCGTGGGCGAGCACTTCGCGGGCGACGTCGAATTGCTGGCGCACGACCGCGGCGATGCCCTCGCGGTTGGCGAGATTGATCACCGAGCGTTCCTTGGTCCCGAACACGCCGAGCTGCTTCGCCCGCTCGAGTAGCCCGCTGAGCCCGGGGTTGGGCTTCATCATCTGGACGCCGTTGTCCTCGTCCTCCAATCCCTTATCGATCTTGATGAAGGGTATGACTCCCTGGTCGATCAGCGCCTGCGGAGTGGGCTTTCCGTCGACCTCGCCGTCCATTGTCCGCTCGAACAGGATCGCTCCGATCACCTTGCCGCTGCCGAAGCAAGGCGATGAAATGATCCGCGAACGCATCTGGTGGATGAGGTCGAACATTTCCTCGTCCGTTGACCAGGCGCCTTCCTCGACCCCGTAGCCCTTCAGCGCCTTGGGCGTCGACCCGCCCGACTGGTCGAGTGCGGCGATGAATCCGTCGCCTTGCTCCATCTTCGCCATCATTTCAGACTGGTTCATGGTCATCCCTGTTGCTCCAACGCGGCGACGCCCGGCAGCGTACGCCCTTCCATCCATTCGAGAAACGCACCGCCGGCGGTGGAGACGAATGTGAAATCGTCGGCGACCCCGGCGTGATTGAGCGCGGCAACCGTATCGCCTCCGCCCGCGACCGAGATCAGCGAGCCTTCCCTGGTTAGCGCTGCAGCGGTTTTTGCCAGCGCCAAGGTGGCCGCGTCGAACGGCGGCATTTCGAAAGCGCCGAGCGGTCCGTTCCAGACGAGCGTGCGGCAGGTTTTCAACACGTCGCCGAGCGCCTCGACCGCAGCCGGGCCGATGTCGAGGATCATCTCGTCGGGTGCGACTTCATGAACGTTCACAGTCCGAACGCTCGGCGGGTTCGCCGCGAATTCCTTCGCGACCACGACGTCATAGGGCAGATGGACCGTGCACCCGGCCGCGTCCGCATGGTCGAAGATCGAATTGGCCTCCCCCGTTAGCTCGTGCTCGCAAAGGCTCTTGCCCACATTGATACCGCGCGCCGCGAGAAATGTATTCGCCATCCCCCCGCCGATGATCAGATGGTCGACCTTGCCGACCAGGTAGGAAAGCGCGGCGAGCTTGGTTGAGACCTTCGCGCCGCCCACGACCGCCGCGACAGGCCTGTCTGGGTTTCCCAGCGCCCGCTCCAGCGCGTTCAGCTCCGCTTCCATGGCGCGGCCGGCATAGCTCGGCAGGAAATGCGTAATTCCCTCAGTCGACGCGTGAGCGCGGTGCGCTGTCGAAAAGCTGTCGTCGACATAATAATCGCCCAGCGCGGCCATCGCCTGCGCAAGCTCGGGGTCGTTCTTCTCCTCAGCCGAGTGGAACCGCGTGTTCTCGAGCACGCCGATATTGCCCGGAAGCATCGTGGTCAGCGCTCGCTCCGCCTCCGGGCCTTGGCAGTCTTCGATGAAGCGGACCGATCGTCCCGAGAGCCGGTGAACCGGCAGCACGAGTTGCGCGGTCGACATGTCGGGCCGTACCTCTCCCTTCGGCCTGCCAAAATGCGACAGCAGGAGCACGATGGCTCCGCGGTCCGACAATTCGAGCACGGTCGGCAGCATCGCGCGCAGCCGCGTGTCGTCCATGACCTTGGCCCCGTCCATCGGAACGTTGAGATCGACGCGGACCAGCACTTTCTTGCCGGTCAGATCCTCCGGCAGATCATCGAGGCTCTTAAATCGGCTCACCTCAGCCCAGCTTGGCCATCGCGCAAGCCGTGTCGACCATGCGGTTCGAAAAGCCCCATTCATTGTCGTACCAGCTGACGACCCGCACCAACTTGCCCTCGAGCACCGCGGTTTCGAGGCTGTCGACAGTCGAGCTCGCGCTCGTGTGCATGAGGTCGATCGAGACCACCGGTTCGTCGGTGTAATCGAGGATGCCCTTGAGCCGCTGCGTTTCCGACGCGGCCTTGAGGATCGCATTGACCTCGTCGCGGCTCGTATCGCGGCCGGGGGTAAAAGTCAGGTCGATCAGGCTGACGTCGGGCACCGGGACGCGGATCGCCGAACCGTCGAGCTTGCCCTTGAGCTCGGGCAGCACCTCGCCGACCGCGCGCGCTGCGCCGGTCGTGGTCGGGATCATGCTCATGGCTGCAGCACGCGCTCTCCGCAGGTCGGAGTGGATCTGGTCGAGGATCTTCTGATCGTTGGTGTAGGCGTGGACAGTAGTCATCAGCCCGCGCTCGATTCCCAGCGCATCATTCAGTACCTTCGCGACCGGCGCCAGGCAGTTGGTCGTGCACGAGGCGTTGGACACGATCTTGTGCTCAGCCGTCAGCTTGTCGTCGTTGACGCCATAGACGACGGTGAGGTCGACGCCCTTGGCCGGTGCCGAGAT
>JBKPKF010000029.1:0-1618 GCA_046730995.1 Pseudomonadota bacterium | reverse complement strand
GGGAAAGCACGTCTCGCTGAGGCGGGCGCGCCTCCGGCGCTTCGTCCTTTGGAGCACTCTGCAAAAGCGCCGCGCTAACCGCTGCTCTCGCCACGCGATCCGCGAATTGGCAGCCATGGAAATTATGGCTGCTCCAGACGACTTTGGTTTCGATGGCGCCGGCCAAGGGCAGGAAGATTTCGAATGTTTGGCCAGCCGTGAGCGGAACGCGTGTTTCCAGCAGTAGGCCCGTTTCCGACAGGTCATGGATCGTAACCGCCAGCTCCGGCGATTCCGGCAAGGACGCCGTGATCGTGAGCATGAGCGCCCGCCGGTCCGAGCTGCGGCGATCATCGGCTACGCCGGACGCTTCAAATTGTGCTAGTAAAGACAAGGTGGCGCCTCCACCGTGGAGGTTCGGCCCCGCATGGTTAACAAGCGGTAAAAGCAGGATTATTCTGGCTCAGCCAAAGACCGTTTCGTCACGATGGTAACCCGGTTCAGCCCTTTGGCGGGCTTTTCCGCTTCCGCCGACATCCAGGCGCGCATCTGTTGTTCGAGCACATTGAGCGGCACCGCGCCCATTCCGAGGAAGGTGTCGTGGAACCCGCGGATGTCGAACTTCGGACCCAGCTTGGCCTCCGCTTCGGCTCGCAGCTTCCGAATCGTCAGCAGCCCGAGCATGTAGGAATCCGCTTGGCCGGGCCAGCTGATGTAGCGGTCGACCTCGGTCTCGACCTCATGCTGCGACAGGGCCGTATGCCCGGCGAGATAATCGATCGCATGCTGGCGGGTCCACCCGTAGCGATGAATTCCGGTGTCGATCACCAGCCGGGCCGCGCGCCACATCGCATAGCTCTGCTGGCCGAAGCGCTCGTAAGGGGTGCGATAGATCCCCATTTCATTACCCAGCCACTCGCAATAAAGGCCCCAGCCCTCTCCATAGCCTGAGAAATAAAGGTTCTGGCGGAAGCGCGGCAGCGTCTTTTGCTCGAGTGAGAGCGCCGCCTGGAAGCTGTGACCCGGTTCGCATTCGTGGAGGGTTAGAACCGGGATGTTGTAGAGCGGGCGCGCGGGCAGATTGTAGGTGTTCATCATGCAGTTATCGAGCCCCCCGCGTCCGCCGGTGTAGAAGGGCGCGAGGGCGTCAGGCACTGGGATGATCCCGAAACGGTGCCTCGGCAGTAAACCGAAATAATCGCCGATGACCTTGTCGGTTCGCTTGGCGACATAGGCTGACACCCCCATCAGCTCGTCGGGCGTCTTCGCCTGGAATTGCGGGTCGGTCTTCAGGAACTTCAGAAACTCCTCAAACGAGCCCTTGAACCCGGCCTCGCGCATCGTCTGGCGCATCTCGGCCTCGATCTCAGCGACCTGCTTCAGCCCGATCTGGTGAATCTCCTCGGGACCGAGATCGAGCGTCGTGAATTCGCGGATCGTGGCGCGGTAGTATGCGTCGCCGTCCGGCAAATCGTGCGCTGAGATCGTCGTTCGTGTCTTCGGCAGATATTCAGTTCGGAAGAAGTTGAGCAGCTTGCGATAGGCGGGCTGCACGGATTCGCGGATCGCGGCCTCGCCCTGGGCTCGCAGTGCCTTCTGTTCGGCCGCCGGGATGGTCCGCGGCATGGTCTCGAACGCC
>JBKPKF010000028.1:0-7207 GCA_046730995.1 Pseudomonadota bacterium | reverse complement strand
CTTGGCCTCGCCGCGGCCCTTCACGACCGAGGCCAGGGCCTTGAGCCAGGCAATCGGCCCGCCGCCCATCCGCCCTGCGGGCAGGATGTGGACCGGCACATCTTGAAACAGACCTGGGAAGCGTGCGCCGCGATCGTCGGTGATCAGCAAGACGCCGTGGCCGCGGCTCTTCAATTCCGCCGCGAGCGCGTGGGCCGGCACCATGTGACCGCCGGTTCCTCCGGCCGCCAGTACGAAGTTCATGCCGTCAATGACTCCCCGCTCCACTTCACCACATATGGTGAGCGGGTCAGATACGGGTTCCGGCGCGTGAAGGCGAGCAACAAACCCATCCCGATCGACAGCGCGAGCATCGAGGAACCGCCATAGCTGATGAAGGGCAGCGTCATGCCTTTGGAGGGCGCGAGCTGGACGTTGACCATCATGTTGATCAACGCCTGGAGCCCGAATTCGATCGCCAGCCCGGCCGCGGCGAGGATGGCGAAGCTGTTGTCCTCGTCGAGGAGCTTGATCAGCACTCGGGCGACGATGCCGAGATACAGGCAGGCGATGGCAAGGCAGGCGATGAGGCCGAACTCCTCGCCGATCACCGAAAAGATATAATCGGTGTGCGGTTCGGGGAGGCCGAATTTCCGAGTGCCTCCGCCCGGGCCCATCCCGAACAGGCCCCCAGCGGTTAGCGTGCGCATCGCATTGTCGGTCTGGAAGCGGTCGCCGGCGCCGAACAGGAATTCGTCGACGCGCGCGGTCGCGACGTCGTAGAAGAAATAAGCGAGCACGATGCCGACGACACCGGCGATCGCCAGCCCGATCAGGATGCGCATGTTGACTCCGGCGAGCGCGAGCATGGCGATCCACACCGCCCCGAAGATGATCGTCGAACCGAAATCGGGCTGCTTCATGAGCAGGAAGGCGATCGCGCCGATTGGAAGCGCCGACAGAGTGAAGATCGGCAGCGACTTGTCGCCCTCGCGAAGACTGAGCAACCACGCCATGGCGACCACAAAGAACGGCTTGAGGAACTCAGACGGTTGGAGTTGGCCGATGGGCAGCTCGATCCACCGTTTGGCGCCGTTGATTTCCGGCCCGAGCACCGGCACGAACACCAGCAACACGAAAAAGAAGGCGGCGCCGAACAGCGAGACCCGACGCGCCCGCTCGCGCGGCATCATCGAAATTCCGATCATCACCGGAATTCCGATCGCGATCCAGACCAGCTGCCGCCAGAAATAATAAAGCTCGGAGAAGCGGACGTTCCCGCCCGAGTAACGGTGCGCGGCGGCGGGCGATGCGGCGGCGACCGCGATCAGGCCGATGCCGATCAGCACCGCGATCAGGAGGAGGAGCACCTTGTCGACCTCCCAGAACCAGCGCCCGGTCGCGGAAGTGTCGGAGCGGCCGTAGTTGCTCGGGTCGACCAGCGCGGCTTTCTCTTTGATCTTGCCGGAAATGCTGCCGATCATAACCCCTCCACCAACGCCCGGAACTGGTCCCCCCGGTCCTCGAAGTCGCGAAACTGGTCGAAGCTGGCGCAGGCCGGCGACAGCAAGACCGCGTCGCCACCTTCTGCCTCCGCCGCAGCCTCTCCCACCGCCCGCTCGAGCGTCTGGCACTCTGCCACGTCCATATGCGGCGACAAGAGCGAAGCGAACAATTCGCCCGCTTCGCCAATGGTATAGGCCTTGCGCACATGCCGGAAGAAGGGCGCGCATTCGTCGAGATTGTCGGACTTCGCCTGCCCGCCGCAGATCCAGCGGATGTGATCGAACGCGGCAAGCGCCGGAGCGGTCGCGGTCGGGTTGGTCGCCTTGCTGTCGTTGACGAAGGCGACGCCGTCCTTCTCGCGAATGCGCTCCATCCTGTGCGGAAGACCGGGGTAAGTGCGGAGGGCTCGTTCTACGACGTCCTGATCGATTCCAATCACCTCAGTCACCGCGATTGCACACGCAGCATTCTGATGGTTGTGAGGGCCCTGCAATGCCGGCCAGTTTGCTTGCCGATCTCCGTAATCGAGCGCGAGGAGCATCGTGGTGTTGGGAACAAGCGCTGAAAGCGTCCTCTTCTGGCCCGCAGCAAGCAATGCAGGTTCTCCAACCACTGCAGCATGATCAGGTTCTGAGGGTTGCTGCATTTCGAATAGGCGAAGCTTGGAATCTCTGTAAGCTTCGAAACTCTCGTACCGGTCGAGATGGTCCGGCGTGATGTTGAGCAGGACCGCGACGTCGCAGTCGAGGCTCTGCGTTAGGTCGAGCTGGTAGCTCGACAGCTCGAGTACATAGACGCCGCCTTCGGGCAGCGGGTCCTGGGCAAGGATCGGCAGGCCGATATTGCCGCCCATCGTCGTCGGCACGCCCGCGGTCTTCAGGATATGATGGATGAGCGCGGTGGTGGTC
This sequence comes from Pseudomonadota bacterium, assembly GCA_046730995.1. Lineage (GTDB taxonomy): Bacteria > Pseudomonadota > Alphaproteobacteria > Sphingomonadales > Sphingomonadaceae > Sphingomicrobium. Next base: position 4,814 of record JBKPKF010000028.1, on the reverse strand, counting down.
GACTTGCCGTTGGTCCCGGTGATGCCGACCACTTTGTGCGGCGGAAGCTCGGCCCGGGCGCGGGCGAACAGTTCGATATCGCCGATGATCTCCACCCCCGCCTCGCGGGCGCGAGCCGCGATCGGATGGCGGTTGAGGGGCAAGCCGGGAGTGACGACGAGGCTGTCGAATTGCGAAAGGTCGGCTTCGTCGAGGTTCGCGATTGCGGCCCCGGCCGACACTTTGGCCGTCGCCTCCTCCTTCGCATCCCAAGCGGTAACTCGGGCTCCGCTCGCGAGCAAAGCTTCGGCCGTCGCCAGCCCGGACCGGGCTAGGCCGTAGACCGCATAATGCTTGCCGCCGAAGGCCTTGGCCGTGATCACCGCAGCTTGAGGGTGCTGAGGCCCGCCAGCGCGAGCACGAAGCTTATGATCCAGAAGCGGATCACGACGGTTGGCTCAGACCAGCCCAGATGCTCGAAATGGTGGTGGATGGGCGCCATCAGGAAGACGCGCTTGCCGGTGCGTTTGTAGACCGCGACCTGGATGATCACGCTGAGCGCCTCGACCACGAACACCCCACCGACGATCGCAAGCACGAATTCGTGGTGGGTCGCGACAGCGATCGCGCCAAGCGCTCCGCCCAATGCGAGGCTCCCCGTATCGCCCATGAAGACTGCTGCAGGCGGCGCATTGAACCAGAGGAAGGCGAGGCCAGCCCCGACGATGGCCAGGCACAGCACCGTCAAATCGCCGACGCCCAGGATGTGCGGGATTCCCAAATAGGTCGCGAACTTCACGTTACCGACGAGATAGGAGATGAGGAGGAACGCAAGGCTGGCGATGATCACCGGCATGGTGGCAAGGCCGTCCAGCCCGTCGGTGAGGTTCACCGCATTGCCGAAGGCGACAATCACGAACGCGCCGAAGATGATGTAAAAATAGCCGAGATTGAGCACCGGACCCTGAACGAACGGCAGATAGAGGTTGGTCGTGCCGTTGCGGACGATCATCCAGGTGGCAAAGCCGGCGATGAGGAATTCGAGCGCGAGCCGGGTCTTGCCCGACAGGCCTGCATGGTGTGCCTTCTTGACCTTGTCGTAATCGTCGAGCCAGCCGATCAAGCCGAAGCCCGAGGTCACCAGCAGGCACGCCCAGACGTAGGGGTTCGCAAGGTTCATCCACAGCAGCACCGAGACGATCACCGCGATGAGGATAAGGAGGCCGCCCATCGTCGGAGTGCCGCGCTTGGCGAGATGGCTTTGGGGGCCGTTCGCGCGGATCGGCTGACCCTTGCCCTGCCGCACCCGAAGCCAGCTGATGAACCACGGCCCGAGCAGCAGTCCGATGATGAGCGCGGTCGCGCTCGCCGCACCCGCGCGGAAGCTGATGTAGCGGATGAGGTTGAGGATTCCGGGGAAGCCGAGCTGTTCGGCGATCACATAGAGCATACCGAAGCTCCTGTGACCTTATCGACGAGCTTCGCAAGCCCGACTGAGTTGGAGGCTTTGACGAGCACTGCGTCGCCGGGGTGAAGCTTGGCGAGCAAGCCCGCGATCGCCTCGTCGACACTGCCGACGAGGTCCAGGGAGATTTTGCCGACGACTAACTCCGCAAGGGGGCGCATCTCTTCGCCAATGAGGATGAGTTCATCGACCCGGGCATCGAGCACGGCGGGAGCGAGCCCGGCGTGGAGCGCTGCGCTATGCGGTCCCAGCTCGCGCATCGGGCCGAGCACGGCGATCCGGCGGGCGACGTCGCGTTCGGCGCCGAGGCTCTTCAAGGTCGCCGCCATGGACGCCGGATTAGCATTGTAGCTTTCGTCGATGAGGACTGCCTCTCCGCCCGCGAGCTCGATCACATGGCGAGCGCCGCGGCCCTTCAAGCCACCCATGTCGGCCAGTGCCAGCGCGGCGACGGCGACGTCGGCGCCAACCGCCTCGACCGCGGCAAGGACCGCAAGTGCGTTCGACACCCAATGCTCGCCGGGCTGCGAAATGGTGAAGGTCAGCTCGCGCTCGAGAAGCGCGGCGCTGATGAGGCTGCCGCCGCCTTCCGATCCGACGGCGTGGATCGCGTGAACGTCGGCGTCCCCGCTGCCGAACGTGATGATTCGGTCCGCATGGCGCCGAGCGGCCCTGACGAGCCGGTCGCGGTGGGGTGTGTCGTTAGGGACGATGGCAACGCGGTCAAGCTCTAGGCCTTCGAAGACTTCGGCCTTGGCGTCGGCAATCGCTTCCTCGGACCCGAGGTTTTCGATGTGCGCCGGCGCGACGGCGGTGACGAGCGCGACATGCGGGCGGACCTGTCGGGTGAGCGCTGCGATCTCGCCCTTGTTGTTCATGCCCATTTCGAACACCGCATAGTCGGCCTCGCGCGGCATGCGCGCGAGCGACAGCGGCACGCCGGTATGGTTGTTGTAGCTCTTGACCGAACGGTGCGATCGGCCGGGCGCGATCCGCTCGAGCGCGGCGTAAAGGGCTTCCTTTGTGCTCGTCTTTCCGACCGAGCCGGTGACTCCGAAGATGATCGCTTTGGAACGCTCGCGCGATGCGCGGCCGAGCGCCTGAAGCGCTTCGAACGTGTCATCGACGAGGATGTGAGGCTGATCGACGGGCTGCGAGACGATGGCTCCCGCTGCGCCGCTATCGAAGGCCCCTTCGACGAATTTGTGACCGTCATGGACGGTTCCCGGCATGGCGATGAACAGGAAGCCTGGCTCGACCTCGCGGCTGTCGAACGTCACGCCGGTCACTTCGAACGTCGCGCTTGCCGTGCCGCCGGTCGCCGCCGCGATCTCCTCGCTCGTCCAAAGAGCGCTCACGCCGCGCACTCCCGGGCTACGAGCGCATCGTCGAATGGAAGCACCCGATCGCCGACGATCTGGCCGGTTTCATGGCCTTTGCCAGCGACCAGCACGATGTCTCCGGAAGCGGCGATTCGGATGGCTTCAGCGATCGCTTCGCGCCTTCCAGCGACTTCGATTGCGCCGGGGGCCCCGGCCATGATGGCGGCACGGATCCTCGCCGCATCCTCGCTCCGCGGATTGTCGTCAGTGACGATGACAACGTCGGAGAGTCGCGTCGCGACCGCGCCCATTTCGGGGCGTTTGCCCTTGTCGCGGTCACCGCCGGCCCCGAAGACGGTGATAAGCCGCCTTTCGACGTGAGGCCTTAGCGCTGCGATCGCCGCCTCGAGGGCATCGGGCGTGTGGGCATAATCCACATAGACCGGCGCCCCGGCGGGGCTGATCACCGCGCGTTCCAATCGTCCCCGCACTGGCGCGACACGCTGCATCGCCGAGAAGACGCGATCCCATTCGCCCCCAGTCGCGAGCACCAGGGCCGCCGCGGTAAGCACATTCGACGCCTGGTATGCCCCGATGAGGGGCAAAGCGAGGAGGTGGGACTTGCCGTCATGTTCCAGCTTCACGTTTTGGCCAAGCGGGGTCGGCAATCGCTCCACGAGGCGGATCGCATCGCCTTTCGTGCCGACGGTCAGGATCGCGTGGCCGCGCCTCTTCGCCCGCTCGATCACTTCGTCGGACTTGGCATCGTCGGTCCAGATTATGGCCGGCTTGCCCGGCTGCAGGAGTTCCTCGAACAGCCGCATCTTGGCCTCAAAATACGCCTCCATCGACGGGTGATAATCGAGGTGGTCGCGCGAGAAGTTGGTGAACGCCGCCGCGGCGAGCGGGATGCCCTCTGCGCGGTGCTGGTCGAGGCCGTGCGACGACGCTTCATAGGCGACGTGGCTGATGCCCATGCGCTTGAGCCCGGCCATATTGTTGAGGAAAGTCACGATGTCGGGAGTGGTGAGGCCAGTCTTCACCTGGTCGTCGGATGTCGTGACCCCGAGTGTCCCGATCGACGCCGAGCGGTGCCCGGTCATGCGCCAGATCTGGCGCGTCATTTCGACCGTCGAAGTCTTGCCGTTGGTGCCGGTCACCGCGACGACTGTCTCGGGATAAGGCGCGAAGAATCTGGCGGCGAGCTCGGAGAAACGGCGGCGAGGGTTTTCGTCACCGATAAGCGGAACGCCTTCAACCTCGGCCTTCGGCCGCGCGACGACTGCGACCGCCCCGCGCTCGACCGCCTGGGGAATGAATTCCTCGCCGTTGAAGACGGCGCCGCGGAACGCACCGAAGATGCTGCCGGGCGCAACCTTGCGATGGTCGATGGCAAAACCGGTAACCACCGAATCCGAATTCACGTCGGCGAGTTCGCTCAAGCGCACTGGAGCTTATTCCTCGTGCGTGTCGTGGACGAACGGCAATACCTCCGACATGTCCGGCTCACGGTTCTTGTCTGGACGAACGCCGAGCATCGGCGCGATTCGGCTGATGGTCCGGCTGACGACCGGTGCGACGTTCCAGCCGGCCGTATGGAACCCGTAGGTGTCCTTGGTCGGCTTCGGATCGTCGAGCATCGCGACGACCACATAACGGGGTTCGTCCATCGGGAAAACGCCGGCGAAGGTCGTGACCACCGCCGACGAGGTGTAATGCCCGTTGATGAGCTTTTCCGCGGTCCCGGTCTTGCCGCCGACCCGGTAGCCGGGCGCGTCCGCCTTCTTACCGGTGCCCGCAAGCACGACCTCACGAAGGAGGGCGCGCATCCGGTAGCTCGTCTCCTCGCTGAAAACTCGGCGGCCCGGTCCAATCGGGTGGTCGCGGTCGACCTTCAGCAAAGTCGCCGGGCGGTAGATGCCGCCGTTGAACAAGGTCGCATAGCCGGTCGCGAGATGCAGCGGCGTGACGGCGATGCCGTGGCCGAAGCCGACAGTCATCACTTCGAGCGGGCCCCAATTGGCGCCCGGGGTCAATGCGCGCGCCCG
>JBKPKF010000027.1:0-7058 GCA_046730995.1 Pseudomonadota bacterium | reverse complement strand
GCGTCCGCCACGATCTTCGCCCAATCGGCTTCACCGATGACGCGGATGCCCAACTCCTCGGCTTTCTTGAGCTTCGAGCCCGCACCGGGACCAGCGACCACCAAATCGGTCTTGGCGCTGACCGAGCCCGCCGCCCGGGCTCCCAAGCGCTCGGCCTGGGCCTTGGCCTCGTCGCGGCTCATGGTTTCGAGGGCGCCCGTGAAGACGATGGTCTTGCCGGTCCATTCGGTCTGCTTCGCATTGGTAACGAAGGGCTTGGGCGACGCCTCGGAAAGCAAGTCGTCGAGCACCTCGCGGTTGTGGGCCTCATGAAAGAAATCGACCAGCGCCTCGGCGACCACCGGGCCGACGCCTTCCACGGCGGCCAGCTCGGCGGTTCCGTCATCCGACATGGCGGTCCGCCGCAGATCCTCGACCGTGCCGAAGCATTTGAGCAGGTCCCGAGCGGTGACGATTCCGACGTGGCGGATGCCGAGTCCGAACAGGAATCGCGGACCGTCGGGCTCGCGCTTGGCCTCGATCGCGGCGAACAAATTATCGACCGACTTCTCCTTCCAACCCTCGCGCCCGAGCAGCTCGTCTCGGTGGTTGTGCAGGCGGAAAATGTCCGCGGGCGAATGGAGCCAGCCCAGCTCGATGAACTCAAGAATCGATTTCTCGCCTAGCCCTTCGATATCGAGCGCACCGCGCGAGACGAAATGGCGCAGCCGCTCGAAGCGCTGCGCCGGGCAGATCAGCCCGCCGGTGCAGCGCACATCGACCTCGCCCTCCTCGCTGACGGCCTCCGACTGACATTCGGGGCAATGATCCGGGAAGACGTAGGGCTCGCGCGGCTCGTTGCGCGTTAGATTCTCGACCACCTGCGGGATGACATCGCCGGCGCGCTGGATCCTCACCCGGTCGCCGACGCGCAGCCCCAGGCGCTCGATCTCGTCGCGGTTGTGCAGAGTTACGTTGGCGACGATCACCCCGCCCACCCCGACCGGCTTGAGCCGGCCGACCGGAGTTAGCTTACCGGTTCGGCCGACCTGGATGTCGATCGCCTCCAGCGTCGTTTCGGCCTTCTCGGCCGGGAATTTGTGCGCAAGGCCCCAGCGCGGCGCCCGGGCGACGAAGCCGAGCCGCTCCTGGAGATCGAGCCGGTCGACCTTGTAGACGACTCCGTCGATGTCGAACGGAAGGTCCGCCCGGGCGTGCTCGATCGCGCGGTAATGGGCGAGCAGCGCGGTGAGGTCGTCGCAGCGGACGAGGAGGTCGGTGACAGGGATTCCGAAACCTTCGATCCGCTTCATCGCCGCGTACTGCGTGTCGGCGAGGGGCGCCGACAGCTCGCCCCAGCCGTGGGCGAGGAAGCGAAGCGGCCGCGCCGCGGTGATCGACGGGTCCTTCTGTCGCAGCGACCCCGCCGCGGAATTGCGGGGGTTGGCGAAGACCTTCCCACCCGAAGCTTCCTGGCGTTCGTTCAGCGTCTCGAAGTCGGTCTTGGACATGTAGACCTCGCCGCGAACTTCGAGCACGTCTGGCGCACCCGAGATGCGTTGCGGAATGTCGCCAATCGTTCGCGCGTTGGCGGTGACGACCTCGCCGATCGTGCCGTCACCGCGCGTCGCCGCGAGCACCAGCGCGCCCTTTTCATAGCGCAGCGAGCAGCTGAGCCCGTCGATCTTAGGCTCGGCCGTCATCGCGACCAACGCATCGGCGGGTAGATTGAGGAAGCGCCTCACCCGGGCGACGAAGTCCGCCACTTCCTGCTCCGCGAACGCATTTTCGAGGCTGAGCATCGGCCGCGCATGGGCGACCTTGGCGAGTCCCGAAGTCGCGGGCGCGCCCAACCGCCTCGATGGCGAATCCGCGCGTACCAGGTTCGGGAAACGTTCCTCGAGCTCGCGGTTCTCGCGCACCAGCGCGTCATAGTCCGCGTCGGAAATCTCCGGCGCATCCTGGTCGTGATAGAGCTTGTCGTGCCGCGCGATGAGCGTCGCCAGTTGCTTGAGGCGCTTGGCAGCCTCGGCTTCGGAGTTCCCCCCCTCTCCCGCGTGCGGGAGAGGGCCGGGGTGAGGGTTTGCCTTCGTGTCGGAACGCTCAGCCATCCGGCAGCAATAGGAGGGAAAAGACCCTCACCCAACCCTCTCCGGTGAACGGGAGAGGGCTATCCGAACAATTCCTCGAGCAGGTTGATGAAGCTCGTCCATGAGCGCTCCGCGGCGAGCGCGTTATAAGCCACGCCCTCGATGCCGATCTCGTGCGCCTTGGGGTTGGTGAATCCGTGAGCGACGTGGCCGTAAGCGTGGATTTGCCAGTCGGATCCGGCGGCCGTCAGTTCCTGGCCTAACGCCACGACTTTCTCCGGCGGGACCATCGGATCGTCCCAGCCGTGGAAGGCGACGACCTTCGCCTTGATCTTCTGCTCGGGAAGGCCGGGAGGGTCGAACAGGCCGTGAAAGGCGACTGCCGCGGCAATGTCGGCGCCGCTTCGTGCCAGGTCCAGTGCGCACATGCCGCCGAAGCAATAGCCGGCGACGACCATGCTGCCGGATTCCACCTCGTCGAGGCCGCGCGCCTGGCCCAGCACCGCTTCAAGGCGCCGAAGGAGCGCAGCGCGGTCGGGCTTGAGCCGGTTCATCTCGCCGAACATCGTGTCGCGCGGCGCACCGCGGAATTTCTTACCGAACAGGTCGGCGACGAACGCATTGTAGCCCAATTCGACGAGCTGCCGGCCGAAGCCGATTTCGAGGTCGGAAACGCCCATCACCGTCGGGATCAGGATGACCGTCGGCCGGGCCTGCCCGTCGCGGCGGCCGACGAACACATGTTCGAGCTGTTCGCCCTCGAATTCTTGGCCGATTTCGCGTTCCTTGCTCATGACAGCTCCCTCGCCAACTCGGCCAATTTGGCCACGGTATTCATGTTGCGCGCGGTCCCTGCTTCGGCCGCCGGGATGCGCATTCGCGACCGCCCGATACCGCGTTCGCCGTACGCGACATAGACCTCGCGCGCCCCCGCAGCGACGCGCTCGTCGTCAGCCTGGTTGCGGATCGTGTCGAGCAGGTCCTTCGGCGGTGGATCGTTCATGAAAAAGGCCTGGACCTGATTGCCGGCAGCCTCCTTGAAGGGGTTGGCGCGAACGGCCTTTTCCATTTCGTCTGCCGTCCGGAGCATCACTCGCACGGCCTTGCCCATATGCGCCTGGATGCGCTTTTCGAGCATTTCCCTCAGCTTCTCCTCCGGCTTGCCGCTCGCAAAGACGAGGTTGCCGCTCGCGATATAAGTTCGCGCGCCTTTCAGCTTGAGATCGTCGGCAATCGCCTTGAGGTCCGCCATCTTGAGGCTGGTTCGCCCGACCAGGTTCACCCCGCGCAGCAGCGCGACATAGCCGGTCATGCGGCGTCGAGCAGCCGCATGGCCTGCGCGCGTGCCTCCTCGGTGATCGATGCTCCGGACAGCATCCGTGCAATCTCCTCGCGGCGCTCTTCCGAATTGAGCTTGCGAACGGTCGTTCGCGTACCATCCGGCCCGTGCACTTTCTCGATGCGGTAATGATGAGAGGCGCGGGCCGCGACCTGCGGCGAGTGGGTGACGACGAGGACCTGCGAGTCCTTTGCAAGGCGCGCAAGCCGTTCGCCGATCGCGCTCGCCACCGCGCCGCCGACCCCGCGATCGACCTCGTCGAAGATCATCGTCGCGGCGGTTCCTGCTTCGGCAAGAGCGACCTTGAGGGCGAGGATGAAGCGCGACAGCTCGCCGCCCGACGCAATTCGGCTCATTGGCCCGAAAGGCGCTCCGGGATTGGTCGAAACTTCGAATTCGACCCGGTCGGTGCCCGATGGGCCCGGCTCGGCCGCTGCGAGCGACGTTCGGAACTGGGCTGAATCGAGCTTCAGCGGTTGAAGCTCGGCGGCGACCGCCGAATCCAGGCGCGACGCCGCCGACCGGCGCTGCTCGCTCAGCTGCTCTGCCTCAATCGAATAATGTTCGCGCGCATCCATCAATTCGCGGTCGAGCTCGGCGATCCGCTCGCCGCCGGCACGGATCGCGGCCAATTGCGCCCGCATCTGCTCACCAAGGCCGGCGAGCGCATCTGCCTCGACCCGGTGTTTCCGGGCCAATGCCCGGATGTCGAACAACCGCGCCTCGGCTCGCTCGAGCCGCGCCGGATCGAAGGCAAGCGCGTCGGCGGCACGGGCGATCTTGTCCTCGGCTTCGCTCGCCTCGATCACTGCCCGGTCGAGCGCCGCGAGCGCCTCGGCCAGTAGCGGATGATCTGCCGCTCCGCGCTCGATCTTCCGAGCGGCCTGGCGCAGAAGCGCGAGCGCGCCCTCCGAACCGCCGAGCAGTTCGTCGAGCCCGGTCAGCGATTCCCCGGCCTTCAGCCCAGCCTGCATGGCGGTCCGTTCCTCGGCCAGCCGGGTCTCTTCGCCCTCCTCGGGCGCCAGGCGCTCGATCTCCTCGCAGGCATGCTCCAGATACTCGCGGTCGCGCTCGGCAGCGGCGGCCTCCGCACGCTGCCGGGTGAGCTCGGATTCGATCGCCGTGACCCTTGCCCAGGCGTCTTCGACTTCGCCGGTATGGAGCTTGCCGAATGCATCGAGCAGGCCGCGATGCCCCTTGGGATTGAGCAGGCCCCTATCGTCATGTTGTCCGTGGATTTCGACCATCAGGGTGCCGAGCTCGCGGATGAGCCCGGCCGGGACGCTCGTCGCTCCGATGAAGGCGCGGCTCCCGCCATCACTCTTCAACGTGCGGCGCACGATCAGCGGCTCCGCCGGTTCGACCTCGACGCCCTGCTCGCGAAGCAACCGATGGACCGCATGGCCACCCCGTAGCTCAAGCTCGGCCGACACCGCCGCCTGCTCCTCGCCAGAGCGCACCAGGCCGGTGTCGGCGCGCGCTCCAAGCGCCAGGCCGAGCGCGTCTAGAAGGATCGACTTGCCGGCGCCGGTCTCGCCCGTAAGCACCCCAAGGCCGGGCTCAAACTCCAGCTCGAGCCTGTCGACCAATACGACATTGTGGATGGCGAGTTGCCTCAGCATGCGACGGCCCGCCGCTTAGGCATTATTGTGTCCGGGCTATCTGCTTGGGATGTCTCTTTTCGTAAGCCAGCAGAAGCCTCAGCGACTGCCGGTACCAGTAAGTCCCCGCATAATTCTTACCGAGCACCGCGGCCGTCTTATAGGCTTCGGCGGGCGTGCCGAGTGCGAGATAGCTTTCAACGAGGCGCTCGAGCGCTTCGGGCGTGTGGCTGGTCGTCTGATATTTGTCGATGACCTCGCGGAAGCGGAGGCTGGCGGCGAGCCAATTGCCTGAGCGTTCGTAGAAACGGCCGACCTCCATCTCCTTGCCCGCAAGATGGTCGTTGATGAGGTCGAGCTTCAGCCTCGCATCGGAGGCATAACGGCTATCGGGATAGCGGCGGATCAACTCGCCGAATGAGTCCGAGGCCTGCTGCGTCGTCGCCTGGTCGCGGGTGACGTCAGCGATCTGCTGGTAGTAGCTCATGGCGACGAGATAGTGGGCGTAAGGCGCCTCGACGTTGCCGGGATGGATCGTCAGGAAGCGCTGAGCCGAGCTGATGGCATCCGTATATTTCTGCGCGAGATAATAATTGAACGCACTCATGATCTGCGCTCGGCGCGCCCATACCGAATAAGGGTGCTGGCGCTCGACCTCGTCGAACAGCTTCGCCGCCGTGTCATAATCTCCGCGGTCCATCGTCCGCTTGGCCGCGGTGTACAGCGAGCTCACGTCGCGCGCGACATAAGCGGTGTCGGACTTCGCCCGGTTGCGGGCGCAGCCAGCGGCGGGAAGGATCGCCGCACAGGCGAGAAGCAGGACAATCGAACGGGTGGGCTTCAGCATAGGGTCCTCTTAGCGTGGGGCCGTGGGCTGGCCAAGCACGTCATCTGCCCGTCAAGCTTGTCGTTACCTGAACGGGTCAGGCCGGCTGGGTTTCGGAAGGGTCCTTGTCGTCGACCCGGACGAAGCTGTCGGGCGTCACCTTCAGCCAGACGAGCACCGGAGCCGAGATGTAGATCGACGAATAAGTGCCGATCAGCACCCCGAGAAAGATGGCTATCGCAAGGCCGAAGATCACCTCGGGGCCTATGGCCATCAGCACTCCAAGGGCGATCAGGACCGTCAGCGACGTGACCACCGTTCGGGCGAGCGTCTCGTTCAGCGACAGGTTCAGAAGCGGCAGGATGGCCATCTTGCGATATTTGCGAAGATTCTCCCGGATCCGGTCGTAGATCACGACCGTGTCGTTCAGCGAGTAGCCGACGATGGTGAGGATCGCCGCGACGACGTTGAGATCGACCTGGAGCCTGGTGAAAGCGAAGAACCCGAGCGTCATTGACACGTCGTGAGCGAGGGTCAGGAGCGCGCCCACCCCAAACTGCCATTCGAACCGGATCCAGATGTAAAGCGCGATTCCGATCATCGCGAAGATAATCGCTTTGGCTCCGTCGCTCGCCAGCTCCTCGCTGACCTTGCCCGATACCGTCTCGACCGAATCGACCCGCGCCCCCGGATAATCCGCCGTGACAAGCTGCTTGACCTTGTTCGCTGCCTCGTTCGCGGCCGCGTCCCCGCCCGGCGGTTTGGGCAGCCGGACCTGGTAGCTGGTCGGCCCGCCGAATTCCTGGATGCTCGCCTCGCCGAGGTGAAGGCCGAGGACCCGGCCGCGCAGCTGCTCGACGTTCACCGGCTGGGTGAAGGTCACCCGGATCATCTGGCCGCCGACGAAATCGACTCCGAGATTCAGCCCGCGATAGGCCGTGTAAGCGAGCGACGCGACCGTCAGGAACGTCGACAGGATGACGGCGAGGTTGCGCCATTTCATGAAGTCGATGTTGGTGTGATCGGGGACGAGCTTCAAAAGCTTCATTGCGCCAGCCTCAGATATGCAGTTCGCGCGGACGGGTGCGCCGGAGCCACAGCGCCACCAGCATGCGGGTGAAGTAAACGGCGGTGAACACGGAGGTGACGACGCCGATCAGGAGCACGACGGCGAAGCCGCGCACCGGGCCCGATCCGAAATAGGCCATGATCGCCGCCGAAAT
>JBKPKF010000026.1:0-19233 GCA_046730995.1 Pseudomonadota bacterium | reverse complement strand
TCCAAATCGCCAGGATCGTCAGGCACTGGAAGAAGTTGATTTCGAGCGGCCGGGCGGTGAGCGCCTGGCGGCGCATCAGCACGATGTTCACGGCATAGCAGAGCGCGGAGCCGATGAGCGCGGCAGTGCCGAGCAATATTTCCGGAGAAGCATTCGCTCGCGCTTGCCCGAGCACGATGATCAGGACTCCGGCGAAGGCGATGAGCGAGCCGGCGATCGAGCGCGAGCCGATATGTTCGTCAAGAACGACAGCGGCGAGCAGCAATGCGATCAGCGGCGCAATGAACGTCAGGGCAATCGCCTGGGCAAGCGGAACCCGGCCGATTCCCCAAAAGAAAAGGAACGCCATGACCACGACGATCACGCTTCGCCAGACGTGGATCTTCAGGTTCGACCGGCTTGGCCAGGTCTTGCTGCGCGGCAGGTACAAGGCCGCCGAGATGGCCATGTTCGCGGCCGCCCGCCACACGCTGACCGCAATGATGCCAATCGCGATCACGAGATGCTTCATCACCGCGTCCATGATCGACAAGGCGGCTACCGCTGACAGCGCGACAGCAAAAGCTTTGACCGGATATTGTGCGACGCGGTTCACATGGCCGCGCTTAGCGGCACGGTCCGATTAGCGCAGCACCATATAATCGCGGTTCATCTGCACTCCCAATGGTTGCGCGGTGAAGGTCAGCGATTCGGCTGCGACGCGTCGATCAGCAGGGGTGGCTCGGAATGGGCATGGGCGAGCGTGTTGGCGAGCGCTCCGCCGAAGAACAGGATCAACAACAACTTAGCCATGGCGCGAGTCTGCGCCGGGAAAGTTGAGAAAAACCTAAGCCATAACGGTGCCGTTATTCGGCTGCGTCGAGCGTGGGTTCCGCTGCGGCTGCTTCGATCTCGGCCGCCTTTGCTTCGACCAACTTTACGATATGGTCGATCATGTCGGCGTCCTTCACGTGGTGGTCGGTGACGCCCGACAGATAGACCATGTGGGTGCCGTTCCCGCCGCCCGTAAGCCCAATGTCCGTCTCGCGCGCTTCGCCCGGCCCGTTGACGACGCAGCCGAGCACCGAAAGCGACATCGGCGTCTTGATGTGCTGGAGCCGTTCTTCGAGCGCCTCGACGGTGCGGATCACGTCAAAGCCCTGGCGCGCGCAACTCGGACAGGAGACGACGCGCACTCCGCGGCTGCGAATGCCGAGGCTCTTGAGGATTTCATAGCCTACTCGGACTTCCTCTTCCGGCTCTGCCGACAGGGACACGCGAATCGTATCGCCGATACCGGCCCACAGCAGGGAACCGATGCCGAGCGCCGACTTCACCGTGCCCCCGATGAGACCGCCAGCTTCGGTCACGCCGAGGTGCAGCGGGCAATCGACCTGGCCGGCGAGCTGCTGGTAGGCGGCGACGGCGAGGAACACGTCGCTGGCCTTCACCGCGACCTTATATTCGCGAAAGCCGTGGTCCTCGAGGATCCGGATATGGTCGAGCGCGCTTTCGACCAGGGCCTCCGGGCATGGCTCGCCATATTTTTCGAGCAGGTCTTTCTCGAGGCTTCCGGCATTCACCCCGATTCGGATCGCGCAGCCGTTCGCCTTGGCCGCGGAGATGACTTCCTGGACGCGCTGTTCGGAGCCGATGTTGCCCGGGTTGATTCGAAGGCACGCGGCTCCGGCGTCGGCGGCCTCGAGCGCGCGTTTGTAATGGAAGTGGATGTCGGCGACGATCGGCACCCGCGCCTCGCGGACGATTGTCTTCAGCGCGGCCGTGCTGTCAGCGGTCGGGCAGGACACTCGGATAATGTCGGCGCCGGCTTCTTCACAGCGGCGGATCTGATCGATCGTCGCTTTGGCGTCCTCGGTCGGCGTATTGGTCATGGTTTGGACGCTGACTGGCGCATCTCCGCCCACTGGGACGGAGCCGACCATGATCTGCCGCGACTTGCGCCGCTCGATATCGCGCCACGGGCGAATTGAGGACATGACCGCGCATATAAGGGCTTGGGCCCTCGCGGCAAAGCCGACGGCTACTTATCCAAAGACAATCGCCTCACTTATCTCATTGTGTTAACGGGGTTAACGGGATGCGCTCGGGGGCCTTATGACGGAGCTTGCCCGACTGCCGGTGTTTGACCGTGCGCCCGTGGGCAAAGCGGAAGCCCGCGGTATATCCCGGCTTCAAACCCGCTATTATGCGTTCCTCAGCTACAGTCATAAGGACAAGGAGCTCGCCGACTGGCTTCACCGCGAGCTTGAACGATTTCGGGTCCCACGTTCGCTCGCCGGCCGCCTGACCGCCAACGGTGTAGTTCCGAAGCGCCTGACCCCGATATTCCGCGACCAACAGGAACTGGCCGCTGCAGGCGACCTCGGCCAGGAAATCAAGGCGGCACTCGCGGCCTCGCAATTCCTGATCGTGCTTTGCTCGGAGACCGCCGCGAAATCGCGCTGGACCAACGCCGAAATTGAAGCTTTCAAGCACAGCCGGCCGGACGCCTGCGTGCTTGCCGCGATTGTCGGCGGCGAGCCGTTCGCGAGCGAGATTCCGGGGCGGGAAGACGAGGAGTGCTTTCCGCCGGCGCTCAGGCAAAAGTTCGATCGCCGGGGCCGGCCGACGGCCAAGCGCGCGGAGCCCCTGGCGGCTGATTTTCGACACGGCGGCGACGGCAAGCGGCTTGCGCTCCTGAAGCTCGTCGCCGGAATGCTGGGCGTCGGCCTGGACGACCTGGTCCAGCGCGAGACGACGCGCCGTCATCGGCAGCTGGCGTGGCTCGCCGCTGGCTCGCTCGCCGGAATGGCGGTGACGAGCGTGTTGGCAGTTACCGCGATCCAAGGGCGCGACGCCGCACGTGAGCAGAGGCGCGAAGCCGAAGGTCTCGTCGGCTTCATGCTCGGCGACCTCAAGGACAAGCTCGAACCGATCGGCCGGCTCGACGCGCTCGACGCCGTCGGCAGCCGGGCGCTGGCCTACTACCAGCACCAGGACAAGGGCAGCCTGTCCGACGAGTCTCTCGCTCAGCGTTCGAAGGCGCTGACCTTGATGGGCGAAATCGCCAACACCCGAGGCGATTTGAACGGCGCTCTCAGCCGGTATCGGGAAGCGCTGGCGAGCACCGGCGAAGCCCTACGGCGGCATCCCGACGATCCGCAGCGGCTCTTCGACCATGCGCAGAACGTCTATTGGGTCGGGTACATCGCCTATCAGCGGGGACAGTTCAGCGACGCCGCGGCGAGCTTCGAGGAATATAAGCGTCTCGCCAACCAGATGGTCGCGCTGGCTCCAGACAAGAAAGAATATCGGCTCGAGCAGGTCTACGCGAACAACAATCTAGGCGCGGTCCTGCTGGATCAGCGGCGCTATCAACAAATGACAGCGAGCTTCCAATCCTCGCTTGGGGTCGCGGAGACGCTTGCATCAGCCGACCCACGGAACGTCGATTATCAAAAGAGTGTCATCAACATCCTCGGCTGGCTCGCCGACGCTCACGAATATTCGGGCGCACTCGAGCAGGGGCTCGCCGAACGCGAGCGGCAATTGCGTCTGATAGCCGATCTTCAGAAAATCGATCCGCGGGACACCGAAAATCCGCGCGACACAATGACGGCACGGCGGTCGATCGGCCGCCTGCTTGCAAGCCGCGGCGACGTCGCGGGCGCAATTAAGGAGTCGCTCGCCGGGGTGGCGATCTCAGATTCCCTGTTTGCGATCGAGCCCGACAATACCGAATGGCTCCAGGCCAATGCCAGCGGCCGCTATGATCTCGCGGACCTCCAGCTCAGCGCCGGCCAAACCGACGCTGCCGCGACCACGATCCGATCCTATTGCGACATCGCAGACAGGCTCCTGGCGCGTGACAGCACGGTCGCAGACTGGAAGTCCAGATTCCGTGCGGGCTGCCTTGAGTTGCGCGCCCGAGTCGCTCTTTCGCAGGGAAGGCCGGAGGAAGGGTTCGATCTGGCGAAACAATCGCTCGCCGCTGCACGAATTTCGCCAAACCCGATTGACCGCGGTGTCCTGAGTTTCTGGGCGATGTCCGTCGGCGGGAACGCCCTGGCAGCATTGGGCCATCGCGATGAATCGGCTCGATGGTGGACCGCAGCGCTTCAAAGCATGCCAAGATCCATCGAGTTGCGACCACGCGAGCAGGGAATGATCGCGGCCCTCAAGCTGCGGCTCGGCGACCGCCGCGGAGCGCGACAACTCATCTCGTCACTTGCGGCCATGGGCTACCGACACCCGGCCTATGTCGCCGCGATCAGGACTGCGGGAGGAAGAGCATGACTGGGCAAGCCGAAGGATCGACCCTGGCGCAATCCACGCATCCGGGCGGAAAGCCGGCGATCGTTGACGTGCACGCCGACGATGACGGCGCCGGAGGAGTGTCCTACTGGCACGAATGGCGCTGGGAGGGTGGTCCGAGCCAAGGGAAGGGAACGATCGACGTTCCGAAGCGGGCGGAACATGAGCCCGGCACCCCGATCCATTTCCACCTTCACGACAACACCGGCCGCGGGTTCGATTTCGCGGACGACGCGATCTGGGTGAAGCG
This sequence comes from Pseudomonadota bacterium, assembly GCA_046730995.1. Taxonomy (GTDB): domain Bacteria; phylum Pseudomonadota; class Alphaproteobacteria; order Sphingomonadales; family Sphingomonadaceae; genus Sphingomicrobium. The sequence goes on along the minus strand of JBKPKF010000026.1, from coordinate 14,690 downwards.
CGACGGCTGTCCGGAGACGCAATGCGGCGATTCCGAAATTCCCGACGGCAAGACCCAGCGCACTCCGAACCTGTTGAAGGTGTTCAACGAAAACAGCGAGGAGTGCAGGCTGCACTATCGGCTGCGCTTCAAGGACTCGAACGGACAGTCCGATTCCTACGATCCGGACATCAAGAACGGCGGCAAAATTTGACGGCCGCACAATAGACCCAAGCAGGGGGAGAAGAAGCAATGGACGCGGATCTCACAGCAACTCCAACGTTCGAAAACGGCCAGGTCACCGCCTGGCAACTCTGTTACAAGTCGGCGGCGGCGACCACCACGAACTCTGGTGAATGCGGCGACGGCAAATCGTCGTCGCCTTACCCTAAGCTCGATTTCACGAAGGGCAGCGGCGATCACAACATCAAGATCGACATTGCGAATGGAAATGGAATTACGTTTGCTCAAACGAATCCGCTTTGGATTCAGGAGAATACGAAGCCGACCAGCCCGATCGTTTCGCCTACCAGCCAGATCAATCCAAGCCAGATCACCGGCGCAGGTACAACGTCTTTGAAGTTTCACGACAAGAATTCGGACGCAATGCTCCTGAAATACCAGCTCAACTTTGCGGGCGGGAATGGCTTGATGGCGATCGATCCGGACATTCAAAACGGTGGCAAGGGCATGCCTTGGTATGAAAGCACCGTCGTCTTGGTGCTTGCGGGCGCGATCGCCCTTATGCTGCTAGTCTGGGTCGGCATGCGCCGGCGCGCCAACGTAGCGAGGCAGTCTGGAACAGGTAGCGATTAAGCAATCGACTGAGCGGCTCCCGTCCCAAGCCGCCAGCGGTCCGCCGCGGCTGCCGTTCGTGATCACCGTGGGAGTGACCGGCCACCGCAGCGACGCGTTGGCCGGCGAAGGGGTCGGTGCGCTGCGCGACCGGCTGATGGCAGCGCTGACGCTCATCACGGACTCGGCGCTCGCCACCTATGCCGAACAGGGGCAATGGTTCGCCCAAGGTCCGCCGAGCCTGCAGTTCGTCAGCCCGCTCGCCGACGGTGCCGACCAGATCGCCGCCGAATGCGCATTGGAGCTCGGCTATAAGCTCCACGCCGTGCTTCCCTTCGAGCGCGATTCTTACCGGTCGGAGCTTGCCGGCAACGGCGAGCTTGAACGCTTCGACGCATTGCTTTCGAAATGCGAGTGCGTGTTGGAGCTTCCGGGGAACCTCCTCAGCTCCTTTTCCGCTTATGTGATGACCGGCCGCGCTACGGTCGCCCATTGCGACCTGATGATTGCGGTCTGGGACGGCCTCAAGCCGCGGGGCCGCGGGGGCACGGGCGAGGTCGTCGAGCTGGCGATCGCTCGAGGTACTCCCGTAGTTCACGTTCCCACGGATCTCAGCAAGCAGAGCCGGCTGATGTGGGCCGCCTTCGACCCGGTGGTCGACACGCTCGGCGACGATCCGATGGCGGAGCGTCCGCTCGACGCCGAACATATCTCTCAGGTGCTTCGAGCGCTGCTGCTGCCGCCGGACGACCCGGAGGAACACCGGTCGCTCGGGACATTCGAGCACGAGCGAATCGCGCGCATTCGCGGACGCATAGAATATCCCTTGTTGCTGGCCGCGGCCGGGGTTTCGAGATTCGATCCTCGCAAGTTGCGCGGGTCGGCGGCGGCAGCGGCGATCGAGGAGGAATGGCGGCGTTTCCGCGAAGGTTGCATGTGCGCGCAACCGATCGCCGCGCCTCTCGACGTGCTTGAGAGGGCGTATAGCTGGGCGGACCAGCTCGCGACCCATTTCGCCCAGACCTACCGAAGCGGCCACATCTTCAATTTCGTCCTCGGCGGAGTCGCCGTCTGCCTCGGCCTCAGCGCATTCATGGCGCCGCACGCCAAGTTTGGATTTGCGTTCGCCGAAGTCCTCATCACGCTGGCGATTATCATCAACACGGCCGTCGGAAAGCAGCAGGGGTGGCATCGCCGCTGGCTCGATTATCGCCAGCTCGCGGAGCGGCTTCGCCCGATGAGAAGCCTCAAGCTGCTTGGACTTGCCGCGCCCGACCCGCCGGGGACATCGACCAACCCGGTACCGCAGCGCTGGTTCGACTGGTATTCGAGCGCCGTGTGGCGGGCGATCGGCTGCCCGTCGGGAACTATGACGGTTGAGCGCGCTTCCACCCTCGCGGGCGCGATCGCCGAGTATGAGATGGCGCCGCAGGTCGCCTACCACCAGCGTCATTCGCGTGAGATCGAGATTCTCGACCGCCGCCTCGAGACTCTGGGCGGCCTGCTGTTCGTCGGGACTTTGCTCGTCAGCGTGGCGATTGTTGTCGCCTTCTTCGTCGCACCAGACCTCCCGACGAAATTCAGCAATTGGGCCACGCTCGTCTCGGCCGGCTTTCCGGCGCTCGGCACCGCGATATTCGGAATCCGCTTCCAGGCGGATTTCGGCGGCAGCGCGGTCCGGTCACAGAACACCGCCATCGCGCTTCGGCAGATCGAAGAGGAACTGAAGAAGGGTGTGACTCTGACCCGCGCCTGCGACCTCGCCGAGCAGGGCGCGCGGCGGATGCTCGCCGACCTCGACGAATGGCGCCTGGTCAACCAACAGCGAGAGCTTGAGCTCGGCTGAGTCCGGCTCAGTCCCTGTCGCCCCACCGCCAGCGCCATCCGCCCCGCGTTGTTTTCGCGGTGATCACCATGAGGGTCGCCGTCGCTGGGATCAGGATCGCGAACACAATGACCGGTTTCCTCGCGAAGAAGAGTGCCGTGGCGAACGCGATCGCCATGAAGCCGAGTGTCACCGCCCAGCCCTGCCAGCTGATCGGCATTCCCGAACCGTACCCGTACCGCTTCGGCGCGAACCATTCGGGGCCGTCGTCGCTCACTCTGCGTCTCCCTTCGGCGGTCGCCCGCGCTTCTTCGGCTCGGGAGCCCGCAATTTCACCCCACGTTCGCCTAGGGCCTCACGCAGCAGGCACTCGACCTGGGCGTTCACGCTCCTCAGCTCGGCGGCGGCGCACCGCTCGACCGCCGCCCACAGGGCGGGATCGACGCGGAGCGGATAGGCTTTGCGCTCGCCGCCCACGACCGACCTCAGGTGTACAGCGTTCCGGTGTTCACCACGGGTTGCGTGTCGCGCTCGCCGCACAGAACGACCATCAGGTTCGAAACCATCGCCGCCCGGCGCTCGTCGTCGAGCTCCACGACATTCTTCTCCGACAGCATCTCAAGCGCCATCTCGACCATGCCGACCGCGCCTTCGACCAGGGTCTTGCGCGCGGCAACGACGGCCTGCGCCTGCTGGCGACGAAGCATCGCTCCGGCAATCTCCTGCGCGTAGGCGAGGTGGGTGAAGCCGCATTCGTCGACCGTGATTCCGGCGACTGCGAGCCGAGCCTGGAGTTCGGTCCTGAGTTCGATCCCGACCTGATCGTGGTTGCCGCGCAATGTCACTTCCTGATGCTCGAAATCGTCATACGGGTAGCGCGATCCGATGGTCCGGATCGCCGCCTCGACCTGGACCCGGACGAACTGCTTGTAATCGTCGACATCGAACAGGGCCTGGGCGCTATCGACCACGCGCCACACGATCTGCGCCGCCATCTCGATCGGGTTGCCGCGCAGGTCGTTGACCTTGATCTTCTCGGAAATGAAGTTGTTGGCGCGAACCGAGACCTTCTTCTTCCCCATCCAAGGCCAGGTCCAGCGCAGGCCCGTCGTGCGATCGGTACCGCGATAGTCGCCGAACAAGGTGATGGCGACCGCCTGGTTGGGCTGGAGCATGTAGAAGCCCGGCATCACCAGGATGAACAACAAAGTGGCAAGGACGATGAGAAGGATGTTGAACCCGACACCTGGGCCGATCGGCATCGAGCTGATCGCGTAAACGTCCACGAGAATCGCCAGCAGCAACACGATGAGCATGACATAGCCGCTGATCGTCGAAGCCGGCCGCTCCGCGGTCGCCGTAAGGGCAATGACTTTGTCGTCGGACACTTTCGCCTCCCTAAAATATGATATCATAATAATATACCAAAGCGACAGCCGTCAACTGGAATCGCGGGACGCGCACCGCTAAGGCCCGTCGATGATGTGGCGGTTGGTCATTCATGGCGGCGCTGGTGCGATGCGCCCGAAACATGGCGACGCCGACCATGAGCAAAAGGCGCGCGAGGGATTGCGAGCCGCACTCGACGCGGGCGCGTCAATCCTCGAAAGAGGCGGCCCGGCCCTCGACTCGGTAGAGGCCAGCGTCCGCACTCTCGAGGATGATCCGTGCTTCAACGCGGGGCGCGGCAGTGTCCTTACCAGCGAAGGCTGCGTCGAGCTCGACGCCGCAATCATGGACGGCCGCAACCGCCGCGCAGGGGCAGTTGCGGGCCTGCGGACGACTCGGGCACCCATCAGCCTGGCAAGACGACTGATGGAGCAGGGGCCGCATGTTTTCCTGTCGGGCACAGGCGCGGACGCGTTCGCGCGCGAGAGCGGGCTCGAGCAAGTCGATAACGGCTGGTTCGTCACGATGGAGCGGCAGCGGCAGCTGGACGAGATCCTGGCGCACGGCGGCTTCGATTCCGACGTGAAATACGGCACGGTCGGAGCCGTCGCATTGGACGAGCGAGGCCATCTCGCCGCCGCGACATCGACGGGCGGCCTTACGGCCAAGCGCTGGGGACGGATCGGGGATTCGCCGCTGATCGGCTGCGGCACTTATGCCGACGACAGGTCCGCCGCCATTTCGGCCACCGGTTCGGGCGAATATTTCATCCGCGCCGTCGCCGCCCACCAGCTCGCCGAGCGAATCCGGCTCGGCGGTGAGACTTTGCAATCGGCGCTCGATGGTGTTCTCGCCGACATTGGTGAGCTAGGCGGCAGCGGCGGCCTCATCGCCGTGTCCTCTAGCGGTCAGGCGGCGTGCGGATTCACGACGAACGCGATGTACCGTGGAACTGCCGACCCCAGTTCGCGGAAAGTCGCGATCTACGCCGGCGAAGAGGAGCGGTAGGGAAGGGCTTCGCCGAGCCAGGCGATTTCTTGCGCGACTCCGGCCCGCTCGGCTTCGACGAAGTCCGCGACCGCCGCACGGAAGCTCGGGTTCGGGATGAAATGTGCCGACCGCGTGATCACCGGCTCGTAGCCGCGAGCGAGCTTATGTTCGCCCTGCGCGCCGGCCTGGACCGACGCGATTCCATGATCGATCGCCCATTCGATCGCCTGGTAAAAACAGAGTTCGAAATGAAGGAACGGCACCTCTTCGATGCATCCCCAGTACCGGCCGTAGAGTGTGTCGCCGCCAATGAGGTTGAGCGCACCGGCGATCGGCCTGCCCTCGCGGCAGGCAAGGAACAGCAATAGCCGATCCGCCATCCTTTCCGAGGCGAGGTCGAAGAAGTCGCGGGTGAGATAGGGTCGGCCCCACTTGCGGGAGCCCGTATCCTGGTAAAACGCCCACATTGCGTCCCACTCGGCGCGACCGATCTCGGTCCCGCGTAAGGCGCGGAATTCCAGCCCCTGCCGAGCTGCCTTGCGCTCCTTTCGAATCACCTTGCGCTTGGGACTTCGAAGCGTAGCGAGAAACGCATCGAAATCGGGATAGCCGCGGTTGAACCAGTGATATTGGATGCCGTGCCGCATCAGCCAGCCGCGCTTGTCAGCCTCGGCGCCACCTGCGTCGTCGACGAAGGTTATGTGAGCCGACGAAATGTCGTTTTGGACGGTCACCGCCTCGATCGCGGCGAGCACATGCTGCGGCCGGCTCCCAAGTAGCCTTGGACCCGGCACGGGAGTGAAGGGAGCGGCAACCTGGAGCTTCGGATAATATTGGCCGCCGGCGCTCTGCCACGCGTCGGCCCAGCCGTGATCGAACACATATTCGCCCTGGCTGTGGGTCTTGAGATAGGCGGGCGCGGCGGCAAGCAGGTGCGCGGCGTCGTCCTCGACCAGGATCGGCGCCGGGGTCCAGCCGGTGCCCGGACCGACGCTTCCGGAATCCTCGAGGGCCGACAGGAACGCGTGGCTGACAAACGGGTCGCCTCCCGCGAGCCGGTCCCACGCGCGAGGATTCAGCCCCGCCACTCCGGACGCGATCTTGGCGACGAATTCAGATTCGCGGTCGGCCATCGCCCTCCCAAATGAGCGCATCGGCCTGAACCTCGGCTTGCCTGCGCTCCTCGGCAGTCCGGATCGTCCAGCTATAGACGGGCATTTGCTGCCTCGCGCGCTCGACCCACGGCTTGCCAAGCGCCGGCCGTTCAACCGCGAGGAACTGGGGCGATGCGAGCGCCGTCGCGAAACGGCGCCGAACGGATGAGTGTCGGTCCCGGACGATCAGGCCCCGCCGGACCTCCGGCATGTTGGTCTTCATTAGGCGCGGAATGCGCGGGTCGAAGCTCATGACGGCGAAGCGGCCACGGTAACCGGACAGACCATTCCGCAACGCCGGTATCCATCGCCAAATGTCGCGGTTTGACTTCACTTCAAGCAACAGCGGAACGCGACCATCGACCATGCTCAGCAGGCTTCCGAGCGTCGGGATCGGATGCCCGCCAAGGCTCAGCCGCGCGACGTCGGCCAAAGTCGATTCGCCGATCTTCATCGGGCTTCCGCACAGCCGCCAGGCGTCGCGGTCGTGGAATATGACAACATGGTTGTCGGCGGTGAGCCTGAGGTCGCATTCGATCCCCGCGCCGAACTCGAGCGCGGCAGCAAAGGCGATCAGACTGTTCTCGGGAAACTCCGAGCCATGATGCAGGCCACGGTGGGTGAAGCCGGCCGGTCCGGGATCGAGCGGATCAGGATCGGACCGCGACGATCGCATCCACTTCCACGGCGACCCCCAGCGGGAGCACCGCGACCCCGACTGCGCTTCGCGCATGGCGCCCGGCCTCGCCGAACACTTCCTGCATCAGCTCCGACGCGCCGTTGGCGACTTTGGGTTGGTCGGTGAACGCGGGCGCGCTGTTCACGAACACCCCGAGCTTGACGATCCGCTCGACCCGGTCGAGCGACCCCAGCGCGGCCTTCATCTGCGCGAGCAGCATGACCCCGCAGCGCCGCGCCGCCGCAATCCCGCCGTCGAGGTCGACGTCCTCGCCCAGCCGGCCTTTGATCAGGCTGCCGTCCTCGGCGAAGCTGATCTGTCCCGAAATGTGGAGCAAACCGTCCCGTTCGACCGCCGGAACATAGGCGGCGACCGGCGCCGCGGGCTGGGGAAGGGTGATTCCGAGTTCGGAGAGGCGCTGGTCGATGCTCATGCCCCGCCCCAAGCACCGGGAAGCCCCGGAATCAACCCTCGCGGTCGATTGTGAACCCGGCCCAGCTTTGACTCACCGGCATCAGTTCGATCGCATTGATGTTGAGATGCGGCGGCAAGTTCGCGAGCCACCAGAAAAGATCGGCGAGATCCTCGGAGGTCATCGGATTCATCCCAGCGTAGAGTTTGTCCGAGGCCTCCTTGTCGCCGCCGGTGCGGACGATGGTGAATTCGGTCTCGGCCATGCCCGGTTCGACCGAAGTCACGCGAACCCCGGTCCCGGCGAGATCGCACCTCAAGTCGAGCGAGAACTGGCGGACAAACGCCTTGGTGCCGGCGTAAACCGCGCCGCCCTTGTAAGGGTAGGTCGCTGCAACCGAAGACAGGTTGATGACGTGGCCCTTGCGCTCGATCAGTTTGGGTAAAAGCGCTCGGGTCAGCGCGACGAGGCCGGTGATGTTCGTGTCGAGCACCGTCTCGATCTTGTTCCATTCGCTTTCGGGCAGGGCGGCCATCGGCGGCGCGAGGCCCGCATTGTTCAGGAGCAAATCGATTTCGCCCCAAGGCGCTTCCAGCCTCGCGAGGCCTTGGACCGCCGAGCGATCGCGCATGTCGACTTCGAGCGGGAGGAAGGCATCGCCGAGCTCGTCCTGAAGCTGTTTCAGCCGATCACCGCGCCGGCCGGTCCCGATCGCTCGCCATCCTCCGCCGACGAATTTACGGGCCGCGGCCTCGCCAAAGCCAGCCGTCGCTCCGGTGACCAGGATGGTTTTCATGTTGCTCCTTCAGTCTCGCCGTCGAGCGCCCGCCGCGCTGCGACAAGCGCTTCGGCCTTTACCCCAATCTGCTCGCAAACCGAGAGGAGATCGGGCTCGTGGCCTTCCAGGAAGCGGATCACACCGGCGAGGAGCGACGGTTCGTTCGCCCTCAGCCGAAGTTCGTCCGTCCCGATTCCGGTCAGGTCTAGGAACCGCTGCGCGCGCCGAACGTCCGTAAGCGTGGCAGCAAGCGCGGCCAGCGCGAGCGCATGCGGGTCGTTTGTGGTCTCGGACCGCATGGCTTAGGCTTAGAGGGCGAACAGCGGATGAGGGAAGAGAATTGGCGAAGATCCTGATCGTCGAAGACAATGCCCTCAACGTCAAATTGTTCTGCGATCTGCTGGCGGCGCACGGGCATGAACCCCAGGCCGTCACCGACAGTCGGCTGGCGCTCGACGCGGCGCATGAATTTTTCCCCGATTTGGTGATCACCGACATCCAGCTGCCGCATGTCACCGGTTTCGACCTGATCCGGATGATTCGTGAGGACGACAGATTGTCGGAAGTGCCGATCATGGCGGTGACCGCTTATTCGGCGCGCGGCGACGAGGAGCGAATCCGCGCTGCCGGCGCGCAGGCTTATGTGTCCAAGCCCATATCGGTGACGCGATTTGCGGAGACCGTCGACGAGTTGCTCAGCGCGACGAAGGAGAAGGTCCAGGCGGATCCCGGATCAGGTCCGGGATGACGAGCCTGGGGGCTCGTTACTTGATCTTCGCTTCCTTGAACTCGACGTGCTTGCGAGCCTTCGGGTCGTACTTCTTGAAGCTGAGCTTCTCAGTCTGGGTGCGAGGGTTCTTCTTGGTCACATAATAGAAGCCCGTGTCCGCAGTGCTGACGAGCTTGATTTTGACCGTTGCCGGCTTCGCCATTGGAAAAATCCCGATTTCAAAAAAGAAAAGCGGCTTCCCGCCGCTCGAACTGTGGCGCCAATGACGCACCAGCCCGATTCTGTCAACCGAAGCAGGATCGTAACGGAGCGTTAACCGAGTTGGCGGACCCTCCAATTTAATGGAAAGGCAGGGTACAGCATCCGATCCGCTAGCGCTCCTGAAGCTGCAAGTGGCGTCGCGCGTTGCCGAAATCCGCGAAGCCGGCCCGAGCCTCTCCCCGCTCGCGCTTCACGCCCGGATGGATGCGATCCGCCAGCTCGCCGCCGAGAACGGCCTGGCCGCCCTTGAGAGCCTCGCCCGCCGCACCGCCCAGCTCGCGCTTTTGCCCGGCCACCGGGTGACGATGCAATCGTGCCTTGAGCATGTCGAGGAAGCGTTCGATTGCCATTCGGACCGCGACTGCACGGCAATGCTCGCGGCGCTCGCCGTTCGCCTGCGCTAGGATTTCGACACCCTAATGGCGTTCGTGCATTGAGGGCGCCATGCGCGCCTTTTCGCAGCTTCTCGACGACCTCGTCTACACGCGCTCGCGCAATACCAAGCTCAGGCTCATCGGCGATTACCTCAAGGAAACGCCGGACCCCGACCGCGGCTTCGGCCTCGCGGCGCTAACCGGGACGCTCGATATCCCCCACGTCAAGCCGGCCGTGATCCGCGGCCTGGTCGAGGAGCGGATCGACCCGGTGCTGTTCTACATGAGCCGCGACTATGTCGGCGACACTTCGGAAACCGTCTCGCTGTTATGGCCGACGCCGCCCGGCGAACCGCCCGACGTGGACGACGCGACCATCCGCATTTCCGATGCAATCGAAAGGCTTCGTTCGGCGAGCAAGATGGACGCTCCGCGCGTGGTCGCGAACATGCTTGATCACCTCGACGCATCGGGCCGCTTCGCGCTTCTGAAGCTCGCTCTTGGGGAGCTTCGGGTCGGGATCAATGCTCGACTGGCGAAGCAGGCACTGGCCGACGCATTCGGGCTCGACCTCGATGCGGTAGAGGAGGTCTGGCACGGATTGAAACCACCCTTCTCCGGACTGTTCGACTGGGCCGAGGGCCGCGGCGAGCAGCCCAGGGTGCGCGACGTGCCCGTCTTCCGGCCCTTCATGCTCGCCCATCCGCTCGAAGAAGCCAGGGTTTCGCTCGACGATTATGCCGCGGAGTGGAAATGGGACGGCATACGGGTCCAGCTTGTCCACGCCGGCGGGGACACTCGGCTTTACAGCCGTACGGGAGACGACATTTCGGGGAGCTTCCCCGATGTCGCCGAAGCGTTCCGATCCGCGGGGGTGCTCGACGGCGAGCTTCTGGTGCGCGGGTCCGACCAGGGCGTTGTCGACATGCACGGCGGAGCGGCCGCCAGCTTCAACGCGCTGCAGCAGCGCCTCGGCCGGAAGAACGTCAGCCAGAAGATGCTCGGCTCCTTCCCCGCGTTCGTCCGGTTGTACGACATCCTCTTTGACGGACAGTCCGACGTGCGCGAGCTGCCGTGGACCAAGCGCCGGTCCCGCCTCGAAGCCTTCGCCAAACGGCTCGACGCCGAGAGGTTCGACGTTTCGCAGCTGATCGCGGCGGCCAGCTTCGATGAGCTGGAAGAGTTGCGCTCCAATGCCCGCGACGTGGCCATCGAGGGGATCATGTTGAAGCGCCGCGACAGCCCCTACGTCGCGGGCCGCCGCACCGGCCTTTGGTATAAGTGGAAACGCGATCCCCTGACGGCCGACTGCGTGCTGATGTACGCCCAGCGAGGCTCGGGAAAGCGGTCAAGCTATTATTCCGACTACACGTTCGGTTGCTGGACCGGGGATCCTTCCCTTGGGGCAGAACTCCTGCCGGTCGGCAAGGCCTATTTCGGCTTTACCGACGAGGAGCTCAAATGGCTCGACCGCTGGATAAGGGGGCACACCGTCGAGCGCTTCGGTCCCGTTCGCGAAGTGGAGAAGAGCCTGGTGCTCGAGGTCGCGTTCGATTCGATCCACAGCAGCAAACGGCACAAGTCGGGCCTTGCGATGCGCTTTCCCCGAATCAGCAGGATACGGATCGACAAACCGGCGGCTGAGGCCGACCGAGTGGCGAGCCTTCAAGCAATGGTAACTTGAAGCTGCCCGCAGGAGCGCTAGGACTCCCCGCTCATTCGGGGAGGGGACTGATGTTCAAGCATTTGCTCGCCGGCATTGCCGCGATCGCCGTTGCAGGCGCCGCCAGCGCCGAAACCTATGCCATCCAGGCCGGAAAGTTGATCGTCGATGCAGCGCGGCCTGCCCTCGGTTCCTCGACCATCATCGTTGAAAACGGTCGCGTCGCGCGCATTGAGAACGGCTTCACGGCTCCCGCCGGAGCGATCGTCGTCGATGAGCGGAGCCGGACGGTGATGCCCGGAATGACCGATGTCCACGTGCACCTCACGCAGACGTCGGGGACGCCCTGGTACGCTTATTACACGCAAAAATATTCTACTCCGTTCAAAGCCACGCTGGGCCTGACCCACGCCCTCGAAATGGCACGGGCCGGATTTACCACTGTGCGTGATCTTGGCGGAGACACGAGCGCCGTGACGGCCGTCAGGGATGCGATCGCGGAAGGTCGTTTCCCGGGTCCCAGGGTCAAGGTCTCCGGCGCGCCGCTATCCATCGTGGGCGGTCACGCAGACGATGCCACCGGACTCCCGCCCGAGCTGGCTCACGCGGTCAATGACGCTCATCTCAGCCCGTCGGTCTGCACCGGGATCGAGGAATGCCAGAAGGTCGTTCGCCAGCTCGCCGCCGCGGGGGTCGACGTAATCAAGATCATGGCCACCGGCGGAGTGCTCGATCCGGGCGCGATGGGCCTCGAACAGCATTTCACCGATACGGAGATGAGGGGCATCGTCGAGATGGCGCACGCGATGCATCTCAAGGTCGCCGCTCACGCTCACGGCGCACGGGGAATCCTCGCCGCTACCAATGCTGGCGTCGACTCGATCGAACATGGAACGTTCCTCGACGAGGCCGGAGCCCGCGCAATGAAGGCGCACGGCACTTATTATTCGGCGACTTTGATGGCGTTCAGCGGGGTCCAGGGGCTGATCGGGACCGGCAAGATCGCCCCGGAATCAGAAGCCAAGGCCCGACAGACCTTTGCTGTCTGGGGGCACGGCCTCAACCTCGCCTACCGGACCGGAGTGAAGATCGCCCTTGGGACGGATAGCGCGGTCGCCCCGCATACGGCCGCCAATAAGGAACTCGCACTGATGGTCACGAAGGGCGGCATGTCTCCGCGCGATGCATTGATCGCAGCGACCAAGGGCGGTCCTGACCTCATGGGCCTGTCGAACGAGACCGGAACACTCGAGCCGGGCAAGTCGGCCGATCTGATTGCAGTCGAGGGAGACCCGTTGGTCGATCCGGCGGCTGTCCAGCACGTCGATTATGTCATGGTCGCGGGCAAACCGATTCCGATGAAAGGCGCCGAATGAACCGCACCTCTCTTTACGCGCTCGCGCTGATGCTGACCGGCGCGCCGGCAGCGGCCCAGAATGCTCCCGCGGGCGATACGCCTTCGAAGGAAGCCAAGGCGGAGGCGGAGAAGCCCAATCCCGACCAGGTCAAGGCCAAGGTCGAGGAAGACGCGCAGCCGGTAAAGCGAGCAATCCCCTTCCATGGCCGGTCGCTCGCCTACACGGTCACCCCGGGTCACCTCACGATCCGCAACGCCGACGGCGAGCCGCAAGCCAGCATGTTCTACGTTGCTTACACAATTCCCTCGGCCGGCCGGCCACGGCCGATCACCTTCCTGTTCAACGGCGGGCCGGGCTCATCGACGATGTGGCTTCACATGGGCTCCTTCGGCCCGATGAAGGTCGACGCTTCCACCCCCGAGACGGTCGCGGGACCGCCGTTCCGTTACGGTCCGAACCCCGATACTTTGCTCGACGTTACCGATCTCGTCTTTATCGACGCGCCGACGACGGGGCTGTCGAGGCCGCTGGGAAAAGCGGAGCCGAAGGATTTCTTCGGAGTGGACAAGGATCTCGACGCCTTCGCTCGAACGATCCAGCGCTATCTCACCAAATACGGCCGGTGGAACAGCCCGAAGTTCATCATCGGCGAGAGCTACGGAACCACCAGGGCCGCCGGTCTTTCGCAAAAGCTTCTCGACCAGGGCGTCCAGCTCAACGGGATCGCCTTCGTTTCGACCGTCTTCAACTTCGCGGACTTTCAAGGCGACCAGTCGTTCGTGAACTTTTTCCCGACCCTCGCCGCGAACGCCTGGTATCATGGGAAGATCGACCCGAAGCCGGACCTGCGGCAGTTCCTGGCCGACGCGGCTGCCTTTGCCGAGGGTCCCTATTCGGCCGCTCTTCAGAAGGGAAATGCGCTTACCGACGATGAGCGGCGATCGGTCGCTCAGCAAATGGCGCGATTCCTCGGCGTTTCGTCCGACTACATTCTTCGCTCGAACCTGCGGGTGGCCGACGATCGCTTCCGCCGCGAGCTTCTTCGCGACCGCCATCAGATCATTGGCCGAATCGATTCGCGCTATGTCGGCACCGAGGCCGACAATGCGGGCGCGGGAACCAGCTACGATCCGCAAGCGAGCGCGATCACCGGCGCGTTCGTCGGCGCTCTAAACGACTATCTGATGCGCGACCTCGGCTACAAGACGGACCTCATGTATCGGCCGAACAACTACGCTGCCATCTATGGCGGCCCGGACGGCTGGAACTTCCAGCACAAAGGGCCCGACGGCGACCAGCAGATCGCCGACACGAGCGTAGATCTTGCCAATGCGATGCGGCAGAACCCGCGGATGAAGGTCATTTCGGTCAACGGCTATTACGACCTGGCGACGCCGTTCCACGGAGCGGATTACGAATTCAGCCATCTCGCGCTGGAGCCGCAGCTCCGGTCGAACATCCGCTTTGTCTACTATGAGGCGGGGCACATGATGTACACGGACCCCGCTTCGGCTCGGCAGCTCAAAACCGACATGGCGGCATTTTACGCCAGCGCCCAATGAAAAGAGCCGGCGGACACAAGTCCCGCCGGCTCCATCGCCCCCTTGGAAGCGGGGCTAGCTGATCGCCTGAAGGTTCACCGCGGCGAACTTGCCGCGACGGTCGACTTCAATTTCGAATTCAAGCCGGTCGCCCTCGTTGAGCGTCGGGATCCCGGCGCGCTCGACGGCGGAAATGTGAACGAACGCGTCGGGCTGGCCGTCATCGCGCTGGATGAAGCCGAAGCCCTTCATCGCGTTGAAGAACTTCACCGTCCCGCTCGCCTTTTCGCCCGTCAGCTGGCGCTGCGGGGCACGTTCCGCGCGTTCGACCGCCATCGGCTCGCCTTCGATTCGAAGATTGGTCGCCGAAATCCGTCCCCCGCGGTCGACGAGCGTGAATTCCAGCGGCTGGCCGTCCGCAAGGTCGGTCAGGCCGGCTTGTTCAACCGCCGAAATGTGGACGAACACGTCCTCGCCGCCATCGTCACGGACGATGAAACCAAAACCCTTTTGCGGGTTGAAGAATTTGACGATGCCCTTGCCTTCGCCAACGACCTGCGGGGGCATTCCGCCTCCGCCAGCGCCGCCGCCGCGGAAACCGCCACCGCCGCCGCCGCGGAAGCCGCCGCCGCCGCCGCCGAAGCCGCCGCGCTCCTGAAAGCCGCCGTGGTCACCGCCTACATTTTCTTCGAAGAAACCGTCCCGCTTGTCGCGGCCGCGCCCGCCGCGGTCGCCTTTGCGCCCTTTATCGAAACCCATGCC
>JBKPKF010000025.1:0-9649 GCA_046730995.1 Pseudomonadota bacterium | reverse complement strand
GCTCAGCCCTTTTTCAGCGCCAGCTGCGCAATGGTTTTTTTGCCGCACATCACGCTGACGCTTTCGACCGCGGTACCGGGGGGAATCCTGGCTCTCAAATCCCACCAATCTTCGTCAGCCGAGTAACCGGTATCGTTGGTCCCGATGGTCAGCCAGACGCTCGCCTCGGTTCCGGCGATCTCCGGATCGCCGAGAACCGCCTTGTAACGGCCGTCCTTGACGTGGGCCTTGCCCGACACCGTCACGCCCTTCGCGTCGGCCGACGCCTTCCAGTCCTTGGTTTCCTCATCCTTGAAGAAGCAGAAGGTCGGGTGTTTGGCCGCTGCTGCAGAAGTGTTGGCCGAAGCATTGTTCGCCGGTTCCTCGCCGGCCTGATTGCAGCCCGCGAGCGCGGCGGCCGCGCAAAACAAGATAATCGATCGCATCAGACCCCCTTCCGTCACCCCGGCCCCGAGCCGGGGTCTGCCTACTCTCGACAGTTCAAAGGAAGGCGGATGCCGGGTCAAGCCCGGCATGACGATGCCTCAGCCGATCGGCTGCCCGCTCTCCTCCTGCTCGAACAGGTCAGCGACAACGTCCGCTCGCGCAGTCAGGCGCACCGTATCTCCCTCGATCTCGGCGACGAGCCCGCGCGGGATGAAATGGTGATGCTGCTCGTGACCGACGCCGCTGTCATGGCGGATCAACTTGATCCGATTTTCCTCGACGCGGTCAACCGTGCCGATCGGGGCGCCGTCCGCGCCAATGACTTTCATATGCTCACGAATGTCTTCGAAGCCGCTCATGCGAGTCCTCCTGCCTGGATTGAACCGTAACGCTTCGAAGTCACTGAGGTTCACCCCGGCAACTGGCCCGCGGATTGATCGCCTGCCTCCATTGCCGCGCCGTCGCGGCCAGCGCTGAGCTTGAAGCGGCCGACCGGCCCGCCGGCGAGCAGGCCCACGATCACCGTCACCATCGCTCCGATAAAGCCGCCCAGCGACCAGCCGAAGATGATGACGATCGTATGTTCTTCACGCGCCGACCAACCGCCCCACATCAGAAGCGCGATCATCGCGACCGAACTTGCGCCGCAGAACATACCAGCGGCCGCGGCCAGCAAGCCGTAGATCAGACGCTGACCCTCCGCGAAAGTCCCGGGCGGCGGAAGTGTCTTCATTGCAGGTCTCCGTGGAAAGTTTGCTAAGTTTGCGCCTCAACGCGCGCGCGTGAGTCATCGATCACCAATACGGTTCGCCAGCCAGCCATAAAGGAACGCTTCGTTGGCGGGCCGACGCTCAGCGAGGCGCAGGTAGCGCTCCCCTTGGAGCGCCTCGAGCGCGCGGAGCAGGACTGCCTCGCCACCCACCTTCCCGCGCTTTGCCAAAAAAGCATCCAGCGCCGCCAGGGTCTGCGCGCCGATCCGCCCGTCGGGCACGAGATCGGAATAGTCGGATCCATTGCGATTGAGCGCCGTCAGAGCGCGCTGGAGGAATGTCGCGGCGACCGCCGGCCCCATGTTCGCGCCCGTGTCGAACAGTTCCGCCGCCACCCGCGAGCTGCGCTTTGCCACCTCGTCGAAACGAGGACGCAACCAATAGATGCGCTTGTAGATTCGCGCCGCTTCCGAGCGCGGCAGGTGGCGCATCGGCCCGCCATAGCCGTGGACCCGAGCAACCGCCTCGCTGATCCCGAAGCAGGTCGGCCCGCCCGCATCCGCCGGGTGGTTAGAATATCCCCCCTCGCGCTCGATCAGATCGTCGATCAGTTCGTCAACATCGATTCCGTTTTGCATCCGCGTTCCTTCCGAGTCGCGGGTGATAACCAAATAGGTGGCTGTAGGAAAATTAATTGAACCAAAGCCGTCATGCCGGGCTTATCCCGCATCTGCCTGACCTTTGGCACGGCGGCAGAAAAAGCGATCCCGGCTCAAGGCCGGGATGACGATTGGGAAGGAGCCGACTAACCTGTCGTCATGAGGTCACGATTCCTGCTCGCCCTTGCCGCCTCCGTCATTCTCTCCGCGCCTGCCGCGGCCCAGCTCAGCAAGCGCGAACAGGCGATGGTGAAGACCGTCGACGGCGAGCAGGCGCGCACTGTCGCCTTTCTCCAGCGCATCGTCGATCAGAACAGCGGAACGATGAACGTTGCGGGGGTCCAGGCTGTGCGGAGCATGGTCGAACCCGAATTCCGTCAGCTCGGCTTCAAGACCGAGTGGATCGATATGAAAGCGGCGGGCCGCGCGGGCCACCTGGTCGCTCGCCACGCCGGCAGCCGCAAGGGGAAGCGTCTGCTGTTGATCGCCCACCTCGATACCGTGTTCGAACCGGACTCTCCCTTCCAGCATTGGCAGGTCGAAGGCGACCGGGCTCACGGACCTGGGGCTGGGGACGATAAGGGCGGGATCGCCGTGATCGTCGCCGCGCTTCGGGCAATGCAGGCGGCGGGGACGCTCAGGCAGGCCAATATCACCGTCTTCCTGACCGGCGACGAGGAAGATGCAGGGAGCCCGATCACGATTGCCCGCCGCGACCTCATCGAGGAAGGCAAGAAGGCCGACGTGGCGCTCGATTTCGAGGATCTCGCGGTCGACGACGGGCCAGACGGGAAACCGCTCGATTTCGGCTCCATCGCCAGGCGCAGTGCCGGCAGCTGGACGCTCACCGTCACCGGCCAGAGCGGTCATTCGGCGGGCGTCGGAACGGGGTCGCCCGGCGGAAGCTACGGCGCGATCTACGAACTGGCCCGGATCATCGACGCGTTCCGGCGCGAGCTTCCGGACGACCGGCTAAGCTACAATGTCGGGCTGGTCGGAGGCGGCCAATCCGCCGATCTCGACAAGGGTCGGATCCGGGTCCAGGCGACCGGAAAGACGAACATCATCGCAGCGACGGCGGTCGCCCGAGGCGATTTGCGCGCGCTCAGCGAAGAACAAATCGAGCGTACTCGGGCCAGGATGCGCGCCATCGTCGCCCAGTCGCTCCCCGGTGCGAAGGCGGAAATCACCTTCGACGAGGATTCCTATCCCCCAATGCCGCCCACCGAAGGCAATCGCGCGCTGCTGGCCGCGCTGAATGTCGTGAATCGCGACATGGGCCTGCCGCAAATGCCCGAGCTCGACCCGGCTAAGCGCGGCGCCGGCGACATCAGTTTCGTCGCCAAGGATGTCGACGGACTGGTCGGCCTTGGTCCGTCGAGCGAGGGATCCCACACGCCTCGGGAGGTGGTCGACCTGGCTTCGATTCCGAAGCAGGCGAAGCGCGCCGCCATCCTCATGAGCCGGCTCGCGAGGGAGCGCCGTTAGTCTCGCGGCCCGCGGGACCGATGCTCACCCCATTTAATAATCGTGAAACCGGCGCGGTCGTTACGGGTTTAGCAACGACGAAAGCGTGCATCGCGCCCGGAGGGGAACCAGGTCTAGTGGCAGTCGTGACATCCGAGGTTCCATTCCGGCTGCTCGTCCAGTCGGTCGTCGACTACGCCATTTTCATGCTCGATCCCGAGGGCAAGGTTTCAAGCTGGAACGTCGGCGCCGAACGCATCAAGGGCTACAAGGCCGATGAGATCATCGGAAAGCATTTTTCGGAATTCTACACCAAGGAAGACCGCAAGGCGGGAATTCCGGCCAAGGTCCTCGAAACGGCGCGCAGCGAAGGCAAGTATGAGGGCGAAGGCTGGCGCGTGCGGAAGGACGGCAGCCGCTTTTGGGCAAGCGTCATCATCGATCGAATCCAAGATGAGAGCGGCAAGCTGATCGGTTTCGCCAAGGTCACCCGCGACATGACCGAAAAGCGCGAAGCCCAGCTTCGGCTCCAGGAATCGCGCGAGCAATTATTTCGCTCGCAAAAGATGGAGGCTCTCGGCCAGTTGACCGGCGGTCTGGCCCACGATTTCAACAATCTGCTGACTGCGATACTGGGTGCGGCCGACCTCGCGCTGCGTAACATCCAGGACCCCGCGAAGGTGCAGCGGATGCTCGACGGGATTCGCAACTCCGCGCAGCGCGGCGCGGGGCTGACAAAGCAGCTGCTGGCCTTCGCCCGAGCCCAACCGCTCGAACTCAAGCAGATCAACCTCAAGGACTTCCTCGGTGACGTGAGCACTATGCTTCGCCCGTCACTGCGGTCCGACATCGAGGTCGTCGTCGAGATGTCCGACCAGCTTTGGAACGTGGACGCCGACGCCGGAGCGCTCGAACTCTCGCTCCTCAACCTGGCCTTCAACGCCCGGGACGCGATGAAGCATGGTGGCAAGTTGCGATTGAGCGCGACCAACGAGGTCCTGGCAGGGAACCCCGACGGCCTTCGCGGCGAACATGTCGCGCTTCGGGTTTCGGATACCGGCAGCGGGATGTCGCCGGAGACGATGGAAAGGGTGTTTGAACCCTTCTTCACGACCAAAGGTTTCGGCGAAGGGACCGGACTCGGGCTTAGCCAGGTGTTCGGCTTCGCCAAGCAGCTCGGCGGCGCCGTTTCGGTCGAGTCCGAACTTGGCAAGGGAGCGACCTTCACGATCTTCCTCCCCGCCCATCACGGTCCCCCGCGGGAGGAGAACGGCGGCGAATACCGCAATGGGAGGGCCAGAGGGCACGTCCTCGTCGTCGAGGATGACGATATGGTCGCCGACCTTGCCGCAGGGATGCTGGAGGAGCTCGGATACGAACCGTCCGTCGTCCACGGGGCGAAAGAAGCGCTCGACCGGCTCAACAACGGCGACCGGCCGAGGCTGGTCTTTTCCGATATCGTCATGCCGGGTGGGCTCAGCGGGCTCGAGCTCGCGCGCAAGGTTCGCAATCGCTACCCGGAAATGCCAATCCTGCTCACCACCGGCTACAGCGAGCAAGTGGGCGGCACTCACGGTTTCGAGGTGCTGCAAAAGCCCTACGAGCTCTCCTCGCTCGCGGCCGCCGTCAAAAAGGTGATGAAGCAGGGCGTTTGAGCCCTTAGGCGCTTGACATTGCGCCCGCGAAACGTCCCATTGCAATCGCCGGCTTGGGCCGGCGGCCTTGGGAGGGGCGGGACAATGCAACAGGCCGTATCCGCGCGGGTTCCCGTGCATGTATGGATCGTCGGCATCCTGGCGACGCTTTGGAGTTGCTTCGGCTGCTACGACTATTTGATGACCCGAATGCGCAATACCGACTACATCGCCATGGCGATGCCCGGAGTCGATCCCAATGCGGCGCTCGCCTGGGTTGACGGAATGCCGATCTATGCGCAGATCGGCTGGGGAATGGGGGTTTGGCTGGGCCTGCTTGGGTCTGTGCTGCTCCTTCTTCGCAATCGATGGGCGGTTTGGTCCCTTGGACTTTCGCTGGTCGGCGCGGTGCTTAGCCTCGGCTACCAGATCGCCCTCGCTCCGCCGATGCCCGGCGCCGAAAGCGCGATGATGAAGGCCATGCCCTATGTCATCATCCTGATCTGCGTGGCTCTGTTCCTCTATGCGCGTGCGATGGCCGCGAGAGGGGTGCTGCGCTAACCCGATCCGTGCGGGCGCCGCCATGCGCCCACACTTCCCACCGACGACAAGCGAGCTGCAGTGAACACGAACCGGCTGAACAGTTTCACCGACGGCGTGATCGCGATCATCATCACCATCATGGTGCTCGAGCTACCGGTACCCAAGGCAGCGGGAATGGCCGCTCTAAAGCCTGAGCTGACGCTGTTCGCGGCCTACGCGCTCGCGTTCGTGAAAGTCGGCATTTACTGGTTCCAGCATCACCACTTGCTGCAGGCGTCGAAGAGGGTCGACGGCCGGGTGCTTCTCACCAATCTCTTCTTCCTGTTCTGGCTGAGCTTGGTGCCGTTCGTGGTCCGCTGGGTCGGCGAAGCCGGGGTGACACGCGATACGGTGGTCGCGTTCGGCGTCTTGATGCTGCTCTGCGCGTCTTCGGTTGCGCTACTTCGCTCGGCCTTGCTTGCAGCGAATGACCTGGACGCGCCGATCGCCAAGCTCGCCGCGCGCGGGCGGAAGGGCCTGGTGACGATCGCTGCCTATGTGATCGCGATTCCCGTCGCCTTGGTCTCTCCGCTGGCCGCGGTCGCAATCTATTTCGCGGTCGCGGCGCTGTGGCTGGTCCCCGATAAACGCTTCGAACAGCTGGTCGACTGATGCGCCCGGGCCGGCTCAACGCTCTCACCGACGGGGTCGTCGCGATCGTGCTGACGATCATGGTGCTCGAGCTGAAGTTCCCGGCGGAACCGACGCTTCGCGCAGCGCTCGCGGTTCTCCCGCTCCTCGCCGCCTATCTGCTCGCCTTCGTCAACGTCGCGATCTTCTGGAACAATCATCACCACATGATGCAGTCGGCGCATAAGGTGACGGGTGCCGTGCTCTGGGCCAACCATGCCCTGCTCTTCTGCCTGACCCTGTTCCCGCTGATGATCCGGTGGATCGATGAAGCCGGGGTCACGTCGTGGCCGGTCGCGTCGTTCGGCCTGGTGCTAGTCGGCTCCGCAATCGCGTATCGGCTTTTGGAATATGCTCTGATCCGCGCCGAGGGGCAGGAATCCGCGGTCAAGCGCGCGGTGGGTTCGGGCTTCAAGGAGTGGATCAGCTTTGCCGCCTATATGGTCTCGATACCGGCCGCGTTCGTATCGCCTTACGTCTCGGTGGCGATCTACGTTGCGGTCTCGATACTCTGGATCGTGCCTGATCGCCGCTTCTCGCGCGAGTTGTAGCCGCAGCCGCTGCTTCCCACATCGTCGCCCGAAGGAGACGAAATTGGACAGCTGGCACGGAACAACCATCCTCGGTGTGAAGAAGGGCGGAAAGACCGTCGTCGCGGGCGACGGCCAGGTGTCGCTCGGCAATACGGTGATCAAGCCGAACGCGAAGAAGGTCCGCAGGCTCGGCGCCGAGGGCACGGTGATCGGAGGCTTCGCGGGGGCGACCGCCGACGCCTTCACTCTGTTCGAACGGCTCGAAAAGAAGCTCGAGCAATATAACGGGCAGCTGCTTCGCTCCGCGGTCGAGCTAGCCAAGGATTGGCGGACGGATAAATACCTGCGGAATCTCGAGGCGATGATGATCGTGGCCGACTCCGAGCAGATGCTGATCCTTACCGGCAATGGCGACGTGCTCGAGCCCGAGGGCGGAATCGCGGCGATCGGGTCAGGCGGCAATTATGCACTCGCCGCGGCGCGCGCACTCTCCGACTATGAGCAAGATCCCGAGGTTCTTGCTCGCCGGGCGATGCAGATCGCGTCGGAGGTCTGCGTGTTCACCAACGACCGGCTGACGATCGAAACGGTAGAATAGATTCCCGCTTTCGCGGGAATGACGAGTTGCTAGTGTCGAGCGATGCTGCTCGACCGCCGAACCTTCGCTGGAGCATCCGCCGCGCTTCTGTCCGGCTGCGCGACGGTCGGTGCTCGGACTTATCGCGATTGCACTCCGCTAGCGCCGGTCGTTGTCGACGAAAGCCGGGTGATCCGCACCGTGGCCGGCTTAAGGCCATATCGCCGGTCGGGCTTCGTGGTCCGCGCCGACCAGCTCGGCGAAAAGCGCCTCGTCCACAATTACGGCCACGGCGGCGGCGGAATCACGTTGAGCTGGGGCAGCTCGAAGCTTGCGGCAGAACTAGGCCTGCAGGGGCATAGCGGGCCGGTCGCGGTGGTGGGATCGGGCGTGATGGGCCTGTCGACCGCGCGGCTGGCGCAGGAAGCGGGGTTCCCGGTCACGATCTACACTGCGGCCCTTCCTCCCGATACGACCTCGAACATCGCAGGCGGCCAATTCCACCCGTTCGGGGTCTTCCACGACGGGGAAGTTACTCCGGAGTTCAAGGCGCAATTCGCTCGCGCCCTCGATTACAGCTGGCGGCGTTTCCAGATCATGGTTGGGGAGGACTACGGCATCCGGTGGCTGCCGACCTACGTGCAGACGGACAGCCCCGAGGCCAAGGTCGTCGCGACCTTTCCGCCGATCAATCGCGTGTTGAGGCCGGCCGAATACCCATTCGCGGCGACAAGCGTGCTTCGTTACGACACCATGTATGTCGAAACCGGCCGCTACCTCCGGCAGATGATCCGCGACGTCCAGGCCGCGGGCGGGAAGATCGAGGTCCGCAGGTTCGCGAGTCCGTCCGACATTGCCGCCCTCCCCGAGAGCCTGGTGTTCAACTGCACGGGCCTTGGCAGCCGCGACCTGTTCGGCGATGCCGACCTGCATCCCGTCCGCGGCCAGCTCGCAATTCTCGAGCCCCAGCCCGAGGTTCGCTATGCCTGGCTCGGCGACGGTTACATGTTCCCGCGCCCGGATGGGATCCTTTTGGGAGGCACGTTCGAAGTCGATCAATGGGATGCGACTCCGCAGCCCGCCGACATCGCCCGCATCCTCTCCGTCCACAAACGCTTCTTCGAGAGCTTCCGCTGCACGGCTTGAACTGGGTCAGCTCGCGTCCAATGTAACTCGCGATGAACTATCAGTCCGCTATTGAGGCGAGCGCCGGGGGGTTGAAAGACAAGCTGACTCCCAAGGCGATCGTCGCCGCTCTCGACCACCACATCGTCGGCCAGGACGACGCAAAACGCGCCGTCGCGGTTGCGCTTCGCAATCGTTGGCGCCGCCAGCAGCTGAAGCCGGAGCTTCGCGACGAGGTGACCCCGAAGAATATCCTGATGATCGGGCCGACGGGCTGCGGAAAGACCGAGATCAGCCGGCGGCTGGCGAAGCTCGCCGACGCTCCCTTCGTCAAGGTCGAGGCGACCAAATTCACCGAGGTCGGCTATGTCGGCCGCGACGTCGAGCAGATCGCCCGCGACCTCGTCGAGGAAGCGGTTCGGCTGGAGCGGGAACGGCGTCGTTCGAAGGTGCGCTCGGCCGCCGAAGATGCCGCGATGGACAAACTCCTCGACGCGCTGACCGGCAAAGGCTCGAGCGAAGCAACCCGGCAGAGCTTCCGCGAACGCTTCGCCGACGGAAGCCTGAACAGCGCCGAAGTCGAGATCGAGGTCGATGAACAATCCTCAATGCCGTTCGAGATCCCCGGCATGGGAGCGCAGGTCTTCGACCTTAGGTCCATGATGGGCAAACTCGCGGGGCAGCAGCCGCGCGCCCGCCGCAAGCTCAAGGTCCCGGATGCTTTCGCTCGCCTGACCGACGAGGAAGCGGATAAGCGCATCGACCCCGACGACATCAACCGCGCCGCGCTCGCCGATGCGGAGTCGAACGGAATCGTGTTCCTCGATGAGATCGACAAGATCGCGGTCAGCGACGTTCGCGGCGGTGCGATCAGCCGTGAGGGCGTTCAGCGCGACCTGCTCCCGCTGATCGAAGGGACGACCGTCGCGACCAAATACGGTCCTTTGAAGACCGACCATATATTGTTCATTGCGAGCGGCGCGTTCCACACCGCCAAGCCCGCCGACCTGTTGCCTGAACTGCAGGGACGGCTGCCCATCCGGGTCGAGCTGAAAGCGCTCACCCAGGAGGATTTCGTGCGGATCCTGTCCGCGACCCGAGCGAGCCTCACCGAACAATATCAGGCGCTGCTCGGCACCGAAGGCGTCTCGATCGAATTCGCCGAGGACGGAATCGAGGCGCTCGCCCGCATTGCCGCCGAGGTCAATGAAGCGGTTGAGAATATCGGCGCCCGCCGGCTTCAGACGGTAATGGAGAAATTGCTCGAGGACGTGAGCTTCGATGCCGAGAATCGCCGCGGCGAGAA
>JBKPKF010000024.1:0-10359 GCA_046730995.1 Pseudomonadota bacterium | reverse complement strand
GGCTGAGCGACCGCTTCGGCGTCGATGCCGGTCGCGACCACGGATACCCGGATCTTGCCGCCAAGGTCGTTGTTGAACGCCGAACCCCAAATGATGTTGGCGTCGGGGTCGACCAGCTCCTTGATATGGCTCGCCGCCTCGTCGACCTCCATAAGGCGCATATCCTCGCCCCCCGTGATCGAGATGATCACACCCTTGGCGCCCTTCATGGAAACGCCGTCGAGGAGCGGGTTGGAGATGGCCTTTTCAGCCGCCTCGATCGCGCGGTTGTCGCCGTCGGCTTCGCCGGTGCCCATCATCGCCTTGCCCATCTCGCTCATCACCGAGCGGACGTCGGCGAAATCGAGGTTGATGAGGCCGGGCATGACCATCAGGTCGGTGATCCCGCGGACACCCTGCTGGAGCACCTCGTCGGCCATTTCGAAAGCTTCCTTGAAGGTCGTCTCCGAATTGGCGAGGCGGAACAGGTTCTGGTTCGGGATCACGATCAACGTGTCGACGTGCTGCTGAAGCTCTGAAATGCCGGAGTCCGCGGCGCGGGCGCGGCGGGCGCCTTCGAACGCGAACGGTTTTGTGACCACGCCGACCGTGAGGATGCCCTTGTCCCGCGCGGCCTTGGCGATGACCGGAGCAGCGCCGGTGCCGGTGCCGCCGCCCATGCCCGCGGCGATGAAGCACATGTGCGCGCCTTCAAGCGCAAGGAGAAGTTCATCGAGCGTCTCTTCGGCCGCGGCACGGCCGATTTCGGGACGGGATCCGGCGCCCAAGCCCTGCGTGATCCTGAGGCCGAGCTGGATCCGGCGGTCAGCCGTCGAATTGTTGAGCGCCTGAGCGTCGGTATTCGCGACGACGAAATCCACGCCCTGGACGTCGGCGTGCATCATGTTGGCGATGGCATTGCCCCCTGCGCCGCCGACACCGATCACGCTGATGCGCGGGCGGAGCTCGTCGACTTCCGGCCGGATGAAATCAATGCTCATGATTCAATTCCCCCCTCGGGCAGCAAGGCGTTGAACGCTCAATGTGAATCTTTGAATCATCGCGAGTCGCATGCCAAGGGCAAAAGTTAACATCTGCGACGAAACTGGGGAAAAAGTGGCTGGAAAGACTCACTTATCCACAGGCGCGCCCAGGCCGCGGCGGGCAAGGCGCATTGCGGTGACGACTCCAGCCGCGAACAGGCCGCCTTCGAGAGCCGACGTGACCATCTGACTGATCGGACCGAAGCCGCGTTCCCCGAACCACGTACCCACGCGATCGAGGCGCAGACGGGAGTCCGGGAACTGGTGAGCGAGAAGGTCGAGGCTGCCGCCCATCATGTGACCGCCAAGGACCGCGACGAGGAGGCCGCCACCGGCTCCCCACAGGGTCGCCACGGCGACGCGTTGCCACCTCGGCCCGGATTCGAGCCAGCCGGCGGCGACGTAAGCAATCCCCACCGCGCCGCCGATCAAAAACCCTTCGAAGGGCCCGGTGAAGTCGCCGGGCGAGCGGCCGATCAACAAGGTGAAGGCGTCGATCCCGAGGAATTTAACCAATGCGCCGAGAGCGAGTCCGCCAATCGCTCCGCCGGCGATCGGCCAGTAGCGGCCCAGCCGGCGAGTCGCGGCGGCAATACCGAAGGCAACCCCGGCGCCGCCCATCAAAGCGATGAGGATGGTGATCGCAACCAGGACGAGCAGGATCGAAGCCGCGCCCATTCCCGGCGCCAGCGGCTGCGAGGCTCCGGCGAAACCGTAGATCAGGCCGCCGATGAAGCCCGCGATTCCCCCGCCGATCGTACCTGCACCAGTCAGCAGAACAATGTCGCTCCACGGTTGCTGGCCCGATCCGGCGTTCGCCGCGCCATCACTCCGGATCGCCTCGACCGGAGCGATGAAGCGATAGCCGTGCTTTGGCACGGTCTCGATGAAGCGCGGGCGGGCCGCGTCGTCGCCCAGCTGCTTGCGAAGGGTGCGGATGCACTGGGTCAGCGCCTCGTCGGTCACGGGGATCCCGCGCCAGACGTCGCCCATGAAGCGGTCCTTGGTGACGAGGCGGCCCGGCTCGCTCGCAAGCAGGACGAGCGCGTCTAGGTAACGGGCGCTGAGCTCAACATTTGCCCCGTCGCAAGTCAGTCTGCGGTTACCGGAATCCAGAACGAAGCGGTCGAACCGCAGGCTGGTCACGATCCTAGGCGCCGCGCGGATCGCCGTCGCGCCTGCGCTCGCCCGATGCCGGCGGGCCGACGTTCACCTTGCGCCGGTCGCCGCCCTTGCGGCGATCGCCCCGCCGGCGTTCCTCGCGCGGCGGCGCGGCCTGGCCGGTGAGCCGTTCGAGGAGGACCGTCGCCGCGTCGGGATCGGTGTCCCGGACGTGGTCGGCAGCCACCGAGGCCAGCAGTTTCAGGTTGGCGCGAACAAACTCCCGGCGGTCGTCGTCAGTCATTTCGTCGGCTCGTTCGCCCAACAGGCCGAGATGCGCCTCGATCGCCGCTCGAGTCACGGAGACGCTGCGGAACTTGCCGTCGATCCACATGTCGACGATCGTCCGGTCGCCGCTGCTTCGTACCGCGTCATTGTCCATGACTTGCCCCCTGTCCGCCCCGCGATTCTTCTAACATCGGTTAGCAGAATAGCGAACGGCTGTTTCCCCGCCGAAACGAGCTAATCGAAGTCGACCTGTTCGATGCGCGGCACTCCGATGGCCCACCAGATCGCACCGAATGCGGCAATCGCAGCGGTGAGATAGAAGGCGCTCGCATAACCTGCCCGGTCGATAAGGATTCCTGCGATGATTGGCTGGAGGATTCCCGAGCTGTTCCCGAACGCGTTCTGGACACCAACCCATGTCCCTGATGCCTTGGGTCCGGCGAACATCTGGGCGATGGCATAAAGGTTCACTGACAGGGCTGCAGTCGCGGCGCCCGCCAGGCACAAGAGAATAGCGATCGGCACGGCCCGGTCGGCGAAGGTGAGGCCGAGGACGGCGACGGCGCTAAACGCCTGGCTCGACACCATCATCCAGCGCCGAATCGAGCTCTCGGACCGGCCCGACCGCGTCCATCGATCCGACACATGGCCGTAGGCCAAGGCGGCAATCGCCTGGACGAAGTATCCGAGCGCCGCGAGGAAAGTCATTTGGGTGATCGTGAATCCTCGCGACTGGACGAGATAGAGCGGCAGCCAGGCGAGCAGGAAATAGAAGACATAGTTGCTCGTGGCATGCCCGACCGACATGGCCCAGAGCGGCCATTTGGTGACGATCCGGGCCACCGGGACACGTGCCGAAGCCACGTTCCGAGCCTCGATGGCCAGCGAGGGCGCGGCGCGTTGCCACGGCACAAGCCAGATCAGGGTCACGAGGCCGAATAGGACGAACATCGGCCGCCAGCCCCATGAAGCGACGATCAATCCTCCAACGAGCGTGCCGACGGCCGGGCCAAGGGCGATCCCGGCGGCGACGGCGGCATTCGCGATGCCCCGTTGTTCGACCGGAATATGGCGGGCAATGATCTTCGAAGTGCCGGGAAAGGCGATGCTCTCTCCCACTCCAAGCATGATTCGAAGCAGGAGAAGCGACGTGAAGCCGCCGACCATGCCCATGAGCAAGGTGCTGCCCGCCCAGAGAATGGTGCCGGCCGCCATCAATTTGTAAACCGAGAAGCGGTCGCACAGCCAGCCGACGACCAGCTGGACCGGAGCGTAGATCCAAAAGAAGGCCGACACGGCCACACCGAAAGTCGTAGCTGAGAGGCCGAGCTCACCCTTCATCAACGGCGCCGCGACAGCAATCGCGCCCCGGTCGACGTAGTTCAGGAAGACGGCCGCGCCGAGCAGGAAAATCAGCGAAGCGCCCAAGGTACGCGGTGTCGCAATTGTGGCCATGCCCCACCCCCTTTCGCGGGTGCGTAGCATGGAGTGCAGGTTGCTAGAACCCGCCCTTCATCGCTGACATCAGGCGGCCGAGCATGCCCCTCGCGGGCGTCTGGCGAGCGATCGGCCCCAATGCGATATCGCGGATGTCGCCGGTGCCGGAACCCGCCAGCAATGCAAGGCCCACGAGCGTCGAAAAGGCGGGGCCGCTGTGCGCATCGGGAAGCCCGGTCAGCTGCCTGGGCCGGCCGACCCGCACGGCTCGGCCGAGCACGCCCTGCATATAGTCTGCGATGTTCTTCAGTTCGGCGCCTCCGCCGGTCAGGACCACCTGGCGGCCTACCGGACCGGTGAAGCCAAGGTCTTTGAGCGAGCCTTCGATCTCGTTCGTCAGCTCTTCGACTTTCTGGCGGATCACCATCATCAGCTGCGCGCGCGTGATCTTCAGGGGCTCAGCGCCCGGCTCGGCCCCGATCTGGCTCGCCTCGATCATCTCGTGATTGTCGCGGGGGCTGGTCATTGCGGAGCCGTAGAAGCACTTCAAACGCTCTGCATCTCGACGCTGGACCCCGAACGCGCAGGCGATGTCGTTGGTGATGTCATGGGCGCCGAGCGGGATGGACCGCAAGCCGACGAGCATTCCGCCGAAGTGGACGGAGACGTTGGTGACGTCGGCGCCGAGCTCGACCAGGGCAACGCCAAGCTCGCGCTCCTCATCGCTCAAACAGGCGAGCGCGGCCGAGATCGGCGAAGCGACGATGGCTTTCACCCCGAGGTGCGCGGAGCGGATGACCGTGTCGATGTTCCGGAGCGGCGCCGGGTCCGCGGCGATGACGTGGATGTCGACGCCGAGGCGGTTGGCGTGGAGCCCGATCGGCTGTTGGACGCCCTGCGCACGATCGATTGTATAGAGGGCAGGATGGGCGTGGAGCACGACCTGCCCGTTGCGGTCGATCGCGCTCTTTCCGGCGCCGAGCAGCTCTTCGATGTCGGATTGCTCCACCGGATGGCCGCCGAGCTCGACCTCGACATTGGCGACGTCGCTGACGAGCCCGCCGGCGCCGTAGCTCGCCCAGACGTCGTCGACCGTTACGCCCGACATGCGCTCGGCGAGTTCGACCGCTTCGCGCACTGCGAACTCGCTCGCAGCCATGTCGGTGATGTAACCGCGCTTGACCCCGCGGCTTTCGCGCTGTCCGGTGCCGAGCACGGTCAGGCGGCCGTCCCCATCGGGAGTGACAATGAGCGCGCTGACCTTGGACGAGCCGATGTCGAGCGCCGCGATTAATTGCTGATCTGACGGCTGGCCCACCTGTGACTAGCCCTCCTGGTGCTCGGGCGCGGCGGCGCCTGCGGGGGCCTGGGGAAGGCGGACGATCATCTTGCCCGGGATCCTGAGGTCGAAACGAAGCACACCGCGGCCGAGCAATCCGTCGGTCCGGTCCTTCTGAGCGAACTTGACCAGCGCTGCACGCGCATCCCTGCCACCCTCGGGGAGCGCGACGGTCTCTCCGGACTGGAAGCTGAGATCCCATCGCCGCCCGCCGACCCATGACGCCGAGGCGAGCTGCGGCTTTAAGGACGGCACTTCGTTTATCAGGCCTCCAAGCTCGCGCGCCTGCCTGTTGGCGCCGGGACCGATCAGAAGCGGCAGGTCAGGCATCTTGTCGACGGGAACGCGATCCAGCACCACCCCATCGGCGTCGATCAACGCTAGGCCGCCGTCACTGTCCTGCCACAGGGCTGCGGGCCTGCGCTCGACGATATCGACGACGAGCGTGTCCGGCAGCCGGCGCGACACCCGGGCGTCCTTGACCCAACCGAACTGCAGCAACCGTTCGCGGATCCTGGCAACGTCGACAAGCGGCTGCGGCGCCTTGGCGCTTCCGGCCTCTTCGGCGGCCCGGCGAAGCTCGTCCGTCACCACTTCGTCGATGCGGCTGCGGTTCATATGTTTCAGGCCGACGATCTGATAGCCGCTGACGGTGAATCCGGCACGGCCGATAGCGGCGCCGGCGGTCCTCTCCGCTTTCGCCGGGATATCCAGCGCGAGGATCACAATTAATGCGATCGCGACGAGGAAAGCGGCGAAGGTCAGGCCGGCAATCTTGTTGGCCCTCGCGTGGGTCACGGGGAGCCGTTTCGCGATCTTCTTGGGGACCGTGACTTGCTTGCGAGGCTTCGACCGAGCTCCACCGCCACGACGGACGTGCGCGGCGCTCATTGGACCGCCTCCGCGATCAGACGTTCGACCAGCTCGCCGTAGCTGATGTCCTTTAGCTTCGCCTGCTCAGGAACGAGGCTCAACGGAGTCATTCCTGGCTGGGTATTGACCTCGAGCAAATAGAGCCCGGCCTCGCCGAGCTCGTCGTCCCACCGGAAATCGGAACGCGACGCACCCTTGCAGCCGAGCAGCTGGTGGGCCCGCGCCGCCATGTCCATCATCGCTGTGGCGATCTCGTAGGGAATCTGCGCCGGGCAGACGTGTTCGGTCAGGCCGTCCGTATATTTGGCGTCATAATCGTAGAAGCCGGCTTTGGGCTTGAGCTCGGTGACTGCAAGCGGTTCGCCTCCCATCACGGCCACGGTGAGCTCGCGCCCCTTGATGAAGGGTTCGGCCAAAAGTTCGTCGAAATGCAGCCAGGGCCCTTCGACGTCCTTGCCGATCGGATTGCCGTAGTTACCGTTCTCGGTGACGATCGCGACCCCGACCGACGAGCCTTCGTTGACCGGCTTCACGACATAGGGCCGCATGAGCGGGTCTTCCTGGAACAGGCTTTCGCTCGAAACCACCTTCCCCTCGGGCATTCGGATGCCGTGGGGAACGAGCACCATCTTAGTCAGCTCCTTGTCGATGGCGATAACCGAGGTTTCGAGACCGCTGTGGGTATATTTGAGCCCCATCAGGTCCATCATGCCCTGGACGGTTCCATCTTCCCCTGGAGTGCCGTGAAGGGCGTTGAAGACGAGGTCGGGCTTCAGCTCGGCGAGGCGAGCGGCAACCCCTCGGTCCATGTCGAGCTCGGTGACGTTCGACCAGCCGCGCTCGCGCAGCGCAGCGGCCACGCCTTTACCGCTGGTCAGCGAGACCTCGCGCTCGGACGACCATCCGCCCATCAGCACCACGACGTGGAGATTTCGATTCACTCGGCGTCTCCGACCCGCTGGATTTCCCATTCGAGAGTGATGTTGGTTTTGGCCTGCACTCGGCGCCGGACTTCCTCGCCCAGCGCCTCGATGTCGGCGCTTGTCGCGCTACCGAGATTGAGCAGGAAATTGCAATGCTTTTCCGAAACTTGGGCATCACCGAGCTTGAGTCCGCGACAGCCCGCCGCATCGATTAGCGCCCAGGCCTTATGGCCGGGCGGATTTTTGAAAGTCGATCCTCCGGTGCGGCTGCGGAGCGGTTGCGATTCTTCGCGCGCGCGGGCGATCGCGTCCATTTCCGCGCCGATCGCGTCGGGCTTCCCTGGCGTGCCGCAAAACGTCGCTTCGACCACCACCGCGCCCGGCGGGACCTCGCTGTGGCGGTAGGTGTAACCCAGCTTTTCGAGCGGCCAATCGACCGGCGTTCCGTCGCGAAGCACGAGGCGCGCTGAAACGAGGATGTCCTTGACCTCGCGTCCATAGGCTCCGCCATTCATCCGGACGAAGCCGCCTACCGTGCCCGGAATTCCGCGGAGGAATTCGAGCCCGGCGATCCCCACATCGCGCGCGGTCGAGGAAACGAGAATCCCCGAGGCGCCACCGCCGCAGCGAAGGGTCACATCGTCAGGCTTCTCGATCTTTGCAAACGCCTTGCCGAGACGGACCACCACGCCAGGCACACCGCCGTCGCGAACGATCATGTTCGACCCCAAGCCAAGTACCATGACCGGAACCTCCGGATCGAGCTCACGAAGGAAATCGATCAAGTCTCCTTCGTCCCTCGGCTCGAACAGCCATTCGGCATTCCCGCCGCTCTTGAACCAGACGAGCGGGGCCAGAGGCGCGCTTGCCGTGAGCTTCCCTCGGACTTCGGGCTTGGTCGCAAGCTCGTTCATTTGCTCGCTCTCGACTTGCAAATGCCGTCGGCGAGCGCTGCCGCCCACTTGGTGATGTCGCCCGCGCCCATGCAAATGATCATGTCGCCGTTGGCGGCGAGATCGCGGAGCGCCCGGCACAAATCGTCGAGGTTGGTGACAGCGCTAACCATTCGGTGCCCGTGCGCCCGAAGCCCTTCAACGAGCGCGTTGGAATCCACCCCTTCGATCGCCTCTTCACCGGCCGGGTAAACGGGGGTCACAAGGACGACGTCGGCGTCGTTGAAGGCATTCTGGAAGCCTTCCATCAGTGCCTGGAGGCGGCTGTACCGATGGGGCTGCATCACCGCGATCACACGCTCCTGGGCCCCCTCTCGCGCGGCGGCGAGGACGGCCCGGATCTCGGTCGGATGGTGCGCATAGTCGTCAATGACGATTGCGCCGTCGACCTCCCCGACCTTGGTGAAACGGCGCTTGACCCCGTCGAACTTGTCGAACCCACGAACGATATCGTCGTCCGTGATCCCGAGCTCGAGAGCGACGGCGATCGCGGCGAGCGCGTTCTGGACATTGTGCCGCCCGGGCATCGAAACCTGGACCCGCTCGAGGACACGGCGTTCGCCGTCCTTGCCGAGGATCACGACATCGAACTGGTTCCCGCCGGGAACGGCCGAGACGTTATCGGCGCGGACGTCGGCCAGGGCGGAAAAGCCGTAGGTGACGATTCGCCGATCGCGGATACGGCCGATGAGATTCTGAACTTCGGGATGATCCACGCACAGGACCGCAAGGCCGTAGAACGGAACGTTTTCGATGAACTCGACGAACGCGTCCTTCACCCGGTCGAAGCTGCCGTAATGTTCGAGATGCTCGGGATCGATATTGGTCACGACAGCGATCGTGCCGTCGAGGCGAAGGAAGCTGCCGTCGCTTTCGTCGGCCTCGATCACCCACCAATCGCTTTTGCCAAGCCGGGCGTTGGAGCCGTAGCGGTTGATGATCCCGCCGTTGATCACCGTCGGATCGAGGCCCCCACCGTCGAGCAATGCCGCGACCATGGACGTGGTTGTGGTCTTGCCATGGGTTCCGGCGACCGCGACCGTCTTTTGCATGCGCATCAGCTCGGCGAGCATTTCGGCCCGACGCACGCGCGGCAGGCGCCGTTCGGCCGCTGCGACCATCTCGGGATTGCCGTCCTTGATAGCCGACGAGCAAACGACCACGGCAGCATCGCCGAGATTATCGGGCGAATGGCCGATGCTGACGGGAATGCCGGCCTTGCGCAGCTTTTCGACGACGTAGCCTTCGGCCACGTCCGAACCCTGAACCTTATAGCCGAGCTGGTGCATTACCTCGGCAATTCCGGACATACCGATGCCGCCGATCCCAACGAAATGGATCGTTCCGATATCGGTGCCCAATGCTTTCATCATGCGGGCACACCGTTCACCGGCGCAGTCTTTACGCGCGGGGACAGGACCGGACCGACGTCAAGCGGCGAAAGCCCGCCGCCGACCCGCTCGACGACATTGGCGAGGTCGCGCGCCGCATGGGGTCGGCCGACCGACAAGGCGCGCGCAGCGGCATTGTTGAGCGCGACCGGATCAATGGCCAGTGCCTCGATCTGGCGAGCGAGCACTTCGGGGGTGAAGCCGCTCTGCTGGATCGTGCGAGCGCCGCCGGCCTTGGTGATTTCCCGTGCATTGGCCGTTTGATGGTCGTCCGTCGCCGCGGCGAACGGGATCAGGATCGCCGGGCGGCCGGCAGCGGTCAGCTCGGCAAGGGACGACGCGCCGGCGCGGCCGATCACGAGATGCGCGTCGGCGATCTTCTCAGGCATGTCCTCGATATAGGTCGTAAGCTCGGCCGGAATGCCCAGCTCCGCATAGGTTTTGCGGACCCGTTCGATATCGTCCGGACGGCATTGCTGGACGACCTGCAGGCGGCGGCGAAGCAAGGCTTGGAGCATGCCGAGCCCTTCAGGCACCACCTCGCCGAGTATGGCTGCGCCCTGGCTTCCGCCAGTAATGAGGATTTTGAGCGGAGCGAACTCGTCGAACGGCGGGAATGGCAATTCGCCCAGCCGAGCGACGCTCTCGCGGACCGGATTGCCGACAAGCACGGCCTTCGACTGGTATTTCGCCTTCAACCGGTCGACCTGCTCGTAAGCGGTGCCGATCGCTTCCGCCTCGCCAGCGAGCAGCCGGTTGACCCGGCCGAGCACGGCATTCTGTTCGTGAAGCACGGTGGGGATGCGCATCGCCGATGCAGCGAGCAGCGACGGAAACGCGGGGTAACCGCCGAAGCCGACCACGGCGTCGGGCTTGTGCTCGCGATACAACCGCTTGGCCTCGCCGCGGCCCTTCACGACCGAGGCCAGGGCCTTGAGCCAGGCAATCGGCCCGCCGCCCATCCGCCCTGCGGGCAGGATGTGGACCGGCACATCTTGAAACAGACCTGGGAAGCGTGCGCCGCGATCGTCG
>JBKPKF010000023.1:0-4231 GCA_046730995.1 Pseudomonadota bacterium | reverse complement strand
GCCTTGTGCATCATTGAATGCCTTCACCTTCGCGGGATCGTCGAGATCGCTCGCGTTAAGTTGGACACGCCCGGCATCGGCGCGCGCTTGAGTGACCGCGATCAGGACGCTGCTTTCCTGCTTGGCGTAGCCCTTCACGGTGTTCACCAGATTGGGAATGAGATCCGCCCGCCTTTGATAGTCGGCTTGCAGGTTCGCCCACTGGGCGTTGACCTGCTCCTCGGCGGTCGGGACGCTGTTGAGGCCGCAGCCGGCGAGGCTGAGCGCGGCCAGCGGTGCAAGCAAACCGAAACGACGAAGTGCGGTCATCGGACCCTCCACAAGAAAACGGCGCGCTAATTAGATGCGCGCCCGTTCCGTTTCAATGCTGTCTTAATCGGGCAAGACAGCCGCGCCTTTCATTTCGGCGCACATACGCTACGCTTCGGCACGTCGCGACGCACCAGAGGGGGTTGCCATGCTGAGGGATTTCCGGGCCTTCATCGCCAAGGGAAACGTGCTCGATCTCGCGGTCGCGGTGATCATCGGCGGGGCCTTCGGCAAGATCGCGACCAGCCTTACCGAAGACGTCATCATGCCGGTGGTCGGGATGATTTTCGGCGGGCTCGATTTCTCGAGCCAGTTCATCATGCTGGGGCAAGTGCCCGAGGGCTACAAGGGCAGCCTCAAGGATTATGCGGCGCTGAAAGCCGCGGGCGCTCCGGTTCTCGGCTGGGGCGAGTTCGTCACGGTCGTGATCAACTTCGTCATTCTCGCCTTCATCATCTTCCTGCTGGTCCGTTATGCGAGCAAGATGATGCGCCGCGCGGAGGACTCGCCTGGCCCGAGCGAGGTCGACCTGCTGACTGAGATCAGGGACGAATTGCGGAAGCGGTAAGACCTATTTGGGCTTCCCGCTGAACCCCGCCTCCGTGCGGAGCGCATCGCCGTCCATGAGGACTCCGTCGCTCATGACCTGGTCGACGTGGCGGAGGTCGCCGATCTTCGCCTCCGGATCGCCGTCGACGAGGAGCAGGTCCGCCTCCTTCCCCGCCGCGATTGAACCGGTGCGCTTGTCGGCCTTCACGTTGCGTGCGGGGATGATGGTCGCCGTCGCCAGCGCCTCGGCCGGCGTGAGGCCGCCGCCGACGTAAAGTTCGAGCTCGCGCACGATCTCCATCCCGGTGCCGTCCGTGCCCGCGACGATCGGCACGCCGGAGTGGAACAGCTTCGCGACATATTCCTGCATGTGATGGACGCTGGCCTGGGCATCCGCCCGGGTCATTCCCGGCAGATAGGGTATCGGACCCGACTTGAAGCCGCGTTCCGTCGCCGCGGGCAGCGTCCCCGCATAAGGCGCATAGGCGGGATGAAGCGTGCCTGCTTCGGGCAACAGCACATTTTCGACGACGACCAAAGTCGGATCGAGCACGATATGCTTTTCCGCCATCGTCCGGATGACGGTCTTGGTCGGCTCTGCGTCGAGGTCGACGTCCTTGAAATATTTGCCCGGGCCGAGGAGGCGCATCGTCGTGTTGGCTTTGGCGACGACCTCGGCGGGCATCGCCTGCATGGTCGCGAAATAGATGTGCGTGATCTCGTCATAGCCCGCGTTGATCGCGTCGAGCGTTCGCATCCCGGCGGGGATATGACCGTGGACATGCAGGCCAAGCTTGTGCGCCAATGCGGCCCCGGGCGGGATCCATGCCGGGTCCATCGAGGTGTAGAATTTCACCGCCGTCAGGTTGTTCGCCTTGATCTTGCGAACCGCCGCCAGCGTGTCCTCGAGGCTGCCGACGGCAATGCTGCCCTGGGCCACCAGCGGACCCTTCCGATCGACGATGACCGAATCCCAGCATTCCGGAGCGAGCAGCGTGCCCTTGTTGCGGCGCTCGCGCTGAGACACTTCCAGCTCGATCGGACCGCCGGGGTTGCGGCAATTGGTCACTCCGAGCGCGAGCTCGCTCACTGTCTGGAAATCGTCGCCGACGTGCATGTGGCTGTCCCACAAGCCCGGGATGAGCGTCTTGCCGGCGCCGTCGATCTTGCGCGTACCGGCGGGAAGCTTAGCCGGCGCCTTTGTACCCACCGAGACGATCTTGCCGCCGGAGGTCAGGACGTAGCGGTGCGCGAAAAACTTCTCGGCGTCCGCGTCGTACATCTTGACGTCGCTGAACAGCACCGGCCGCCGCGCGGCCGCCGTCAGGAACTTCTTGGCGGTTGCCGGGGCAAGCGCGGCGATCGCCGCGTCCTGGGCGGCCTGCATCTTATCGACGTTGCTTTCATAGCCGGCGGGAACCAGCGACAGACCGAAGAGCTGCCCGAAGAACTTGCCATTCTCGACCCAGAGGGCCTGGGGCGTCTGGCTGGTCCCACGCATCAGGACGAGGTCGATATGCTTCTTGCCTTGCGGCCCGTCGACGTCGAGCGACGTCACTTTTTGGAAGGTCGCTTTGCCGGACGGCAGGAGTGCCATCCCGGCCGAGCCGGCCGCGAGCAACGCGTCGACCTGCGGCGCGATGCCGAGGAACGGTCCACCCTGCGAAAGGTAGAAGGCCGCGGTCGAATAGGGCGCGCTGCCCTTGTCGACTGGGCTCGTCCACGAAGCATTGCCGTTCGCGATTTCGAAATTCTCCGCAGCATCCCCGCTCGGAGTGACCCCGCGAACCACGATGTCCGCCGGCATTCCGTCGGCCCCGATGCGCATTGTCTCGTCGGTTTCGAATATGAGACCGCGCAACAGCATCGACTGGCGCAGCGCGGTGCGTCCATCGGCCATGGTCCAGCGATATTCGTCGCCATGCTTGCCGGCGGTTGAAACAATGACGAAGTGCGTCGCGCCGGCGGGCGGGACGAGCAATTGCTCCTTGGGTGTCGGTTCGGCGAACGCGGCCCGAGCGCAGGCCGTCAGCAATGCCGTGAGAACGAAACGGCGCATAATATCCCCCTGCAAAGCGCGACCGTGGCAACAGCCGCCGCGATGCGCAACCGCTCGTTCGACGAGCGGCCGGACCCGGTTACAGGCGGATGAGGGTCTCGGGTATCTTGTTCGATCCCGCGCCGACGTCCCAGTGGACTTGCCGGCCAATCGCGTGAGGCGCGGCTCCGTCCTCGCTGTTGTTGGTCAGGATCTCGCCGTCGGTGACGACGGTGAAGCGCCCTTCGGCGCGCGATTGGGGCCCGTCGCTCATCTTGCTGCTTGCCGCCGAGCCCGCGCGGGCGGCAAGCGGGCCAGCCCCGCCGGTCAGCGCCGGGGCAGTCACAAGCACCGAGCCGTCGGCCCGGCGGCGGATCGCGATGAACGGGATGATCAGGTCGTTATCGGGCAGCGCCGGGAACAGGAAGTCCTGCGTTGCCCGCCCTTCGAAATGATAATCGACGTCGAACACGCCCTTGCCGCGATAGGTGACCGACCGCCATCCCGCATATTTCATGAGCTTCGCGGCAAAGGCGCGGTTGGAGGCGTCGTCGAGGCCGGGGAGGCCGAACACCTTCGCCATCTCCTCATTGTTCTTTCGCTTCGCGGCTTTCGCGGCGTCTATCGCCTTCAAATAGTCCGCCTTGCCTTTCGCCAGTTCGCCCGCGGTACATTTACGTTCGTCGGGTTGCATTGGGCGAGGCTCCGCCTTCGGCCCTCCTTCAGCTGAGGGATCGAGGATCACTGCGCGATCTTGCTCGACCCGACCGTCCTTATAACAATGGAGCATGCTGTTGCTCCAAGCCAACGAAGGACCGTCCGACTTCTCGTCGTCGGGGATCTGGATCACGATCTCGCCGCGGTAATTGAGAACGAAGCTATTATCCTTCCTGACCGTGAGGTCGGACGCGAACTTGCCCGGTCCCCACAAGCAGCCGGTGAGCATTAGCGACGCGGCGAGCGCGAGCAGACGCCTGGTCCAGTGATGCATGACCTACCCCCTGATGCGGAGGGTAGCCTACGGCTGTTAAGGCGAAAAGTCGTCATTGCGAGCGCAGCGAAGCAATCCAGTCTGGATTGCCGCGTCGCCTTCGGCTCCTCGCAATGACGGAAGAATGGGTGGGGAGCTTCTGTTGCCCGGTGCTCCGCGCTCTTTGGAAGAGTCCGAGGGATTCTGTTGCCCGGCTCCCTCGGAGGCCGCTGGAATCCCCTTCTGTTGCCCGGTGGGGTCCAACCGCGCTTTAGCCTTGTAACTTCAATCCGTTAGGACGTCAGTTACGCAGCAAGAGCGAGCGCCTCGTTATCGTTGGCACTTGTGTGAATGAACCGTCACGG
>JBKPKF010000022.1:0-7662 GCA_046730995.1 Pseudomonadota bacterium | reverse complement strand
CGGGAATCCGGCGCGCCATGTTCTGCAGCCCCAGGAAGTGCTGCGGGAAGAACACCAGGTTCACGCCGATGAACATCAGGAAGAAGTGAACCTTGCCGAGCAGCTCGTTGTACATTTTGCCGCTCATCTTCGGGAACCAATAGTAGAAGCCGCCGAAGATCGCGAACACCGCGCCGAGGCTCAGCACGTAGTGGAAGTGCGCCACCACATAATAAGTGTCGTGCATGTAATTATCGACGCCGCCGTTCGCGAGCACCACGCCGGTGACCCCGCCGACCGTGAACAGGAAAATGAAGCCGATCGCCCACAGCATCGGCGTTTCGAAGCTGATGGAGCCGCCCCACATGGTTGCGATCCAGCTGAAGATCTTCACGCCCGTTGGGACCGCGATGATCATCGTCGCTGCGGTAAAGTACATCTTCTCGTTCACGTTCATTCCGGTCGTGAACATGTGGTGCGCCCAGACGACGAAGCCGACGACTCCGATCGCGACCATCGCGTAAGCCATTCCGAGATAGCCGAACACGGGCTTGCGGCTGAAGGTCGCGACGATCTGGCTGATCATCCCGAAGCCGGGAAGGATCAGGATGTAGACTTCCGGATGGCCGAAGAACCAGAAGAGGTGCTGATAGAGCACCACATTACCGCCGCCCGACGCGTCGAAGAAGGCCGTTCCGAAATTGCGGTCGGTGAGCAGCATGGTGATCGCGCCGGCGAGCACCGGCAATGCCAGCAGCAACAAGAAGACGGTAACGAGGATCGACCAGACGAACAGCGGCATCTTGTGCAGCGTCATGCCCGGAGCGCGCATGTTGAATATCGTGGTGATGAAGTTGATCGCGCCGAGAATCGAGCTCGCACCGGCGAGGTGGAGCGAGAAAATCGCCATGTCGACCGCGGGCCCCGCCGAGCCGCTCGTCGACAGTGGCGCATAAACCGTCCAGCCGGTGCCTGCGCCGAGGCCGGAACCGCCCGGGACCATCGTCGACCCGAGAAGGAGGAGGAAGGACGGGATCAGCAGCCAGAAGCTGATGTTATTCATCCGTGGGAACGCCATGTCCGGCGCTCCGATCATCAGCGGCACGAACCAGTTGCCGAAGCCGCCGATCATCGCCGGCATGACCATGAAGAAGACCATGATGAGACCGTGCGCCGTGATCAGCACGTTCCAGTGATGCAGCTGTTCGTCGAAGTTGACGGTTCCAGCGCCGATCGGCCAGGCATGGCTGAGAACCTGGATCCCCGGGTGCATCAGCTCCCAGCGCATGATTCCGGAAATGCCGCCGCCGATCACGCCCGCGACGATCGCGAAGATCAGGTACAGCGTACCGATGTCCTTGTGGTTCGTGGACATGAACCAGCGGACGAAGAAGCCCGGCTTGTGCTCGGCCTCATGATGCGCGTGCTCATGTTCTTTGAGCTTCAGGGCGTCGGCGGGAATGGTGCTCATGGATACTCGTTCCGGTTCTAATTCTGAGCCGTCGCGGCCTGGTTGGTCACGGCGGGTTTGGCGGCATTGGCGTCGCCGGCCTGAGCCGGCTGGGGCTGCGCGGCGGCCGGGGAAGCCGGCGCGGCGGCGGGCTTCGCCCCGGGCAGGGTCCCGCCCTTGCTGGCGATCCATTGCTGGAATTGCGCCGGGGTAACGACCTCGACGTTGATCGGCATGAACCCGTGGCGCGCTCCGCACAACTCCGAGCATTGGCCGAAATAGACGCCGGCCTTGTCGGCATCGACCTTCACCCAGGTTTCGTTGAGCTGGCCCGGGTTGGCGTCGAGCTTGGTCCAGAAGGCCGGGACCGAGAAGCTGTGGATCACGTCGTCGGCGGTGATGATGAATTTCACGACCTTGCCGGCAGGGAGGACCATTCGCTCGTCGGCGGCGAGCAGCGGCGGTCCGTCATTGTCGGTGCGATAGCGGTCGCCCGGCTTCAGGGTCGGGTCGCCCTTTTCCTTGAGGATATTGCTGTCGAATGACACGCCGTAGTCGGGATATTCGTAGCTCCAATACCATTGATGACCCGTGACCTTGACCGTGAGATCGGCGGGAGGCGGCGTGTACTGGTGGCGCAGAAGGCGGATCGACGGAATCGCGATCGACACCAGGATCAGGACCGGGACTAGCGTCCAGATCACCTCGATCATGGTGTTGTGCGAGTTGCGCGACGGAGTCGGGTTGGCACCGCGGCGATAACGGACCATCGTCCACAAAAGCAGCGCCAGGACGAAAGCGCTGATGACGGTGATGAGGGGCATCAGCCAGACATTGTGGAAATGTTCGGCTTCATGGCCGATCGGCGTAACCTGTTCCTCGATTCCGATGGCGCCGGGTTGCGGCATGCCGATCTTGGGATTCGGGATTTGATGGCCGACGCTGCCGTAGGCGATCGGCGCGGACGCCGGAGCGGCGGCAGGCGCAGCCGCCGCTGCATTGGCGGGTGATCCGGCCGGCGCCTGTGCGGCTGCAGGTGTAAGCCCGGCTGCCGCCAAGGCGATCGCCCATCCAATCAATCTCATCGTCACCCCGATGCCGTTAGGTGAAGGCGCAAGGTCTCGCGTCCCTCTTAAAATCGCGGCCTCTATAGGGACACCTTCCCGCACCCTCAAGCGCCTGTTCTCGCGGGTGTTGAAGCCCTCTGCCGCCCAGCCTAAGGGCAAACCATCGATCCATGACCGACGACGAAATCCTCGCCGAATTCCGCGCCGCGGACGCCCTGCTAGAGGGCCATTTCATCCTTTCGTCCGGGCTTCGCAGCCCGCGCTATCTGCAGTGCGCCCGAGTGCTGATGGACCCGGCCCGGGCCGAGCGCCTCGCGCGGGCGCTCGCGGCCAAGCTGCCGCCGGAAATTCGTGCCGAAGTTCAAGCCGTCGTTTCCCCCGCAATGGGCGGGGTGATCATCGGCCACGAAATGGGCCGCGCTCTTGGACGTCCGGCGATGTTCCTCGAACGGCCGCAGGGCGTGTTCGAACTTCGGCGGGGATTCCGGCTCGATCCGGGGACAAAGGTGCTGATGGTCGAGGACGTGGTGACGACCGGCCTATCGTCGCGCGAAGCGATCGAAGCGGTGCGCGAGGCCGGGGCCGACGTGGTTGCCGAAGCCGCCCTGGTCGACCGTTCGTCGGGCAAGGCCGATCTCGGCGTGCCCTTCCATCCTTTGATCCGGATCGACGTGCCGACCTATGAGGCGGACTCGGTTCCGCCCGATCTTGCTGCAATTCCGCCCGTCAAGCCGGGTAGTCGCGCCGCCGCGTGACCCATCGGCTTCGTCTCGGAGTGAACATCGACCACGTTGCGACGATTCGCAACGCGCGCGGCGGCGATCATCCTGATCCCGTGCGCGCTGCGATCCTCGCGGCCGAGGCGGGCGCCGACGGAATCACGGCGCACCTTCGCGAAGACCGACGCCACATTACTGACGAGGACATCGACCGGCTGATGGCCGAGATCGACCTGCCGCTGAACCTCGAAATGGCGGCGACCGAGGAAATGCTCGAGATCGCCCTGCGTCACCGGCCGAACGCGGCCTGCATCGTCCCCGAAAAAAGGGAGGAGCGCACGACCGAAGGCGGGCTCGACGCTGCAGGTCAGCACAACCACCTCGCTTATTTCGTCGATAAGCTCAGCTCAGCGAACATCCGGGTCAGCCTGTTCATCGAACCCACCGAAGAACAGGTGGCGGCCGCGGTCCGGCTCGGGGCCCCGGTCGTCGAGTTCCACACGGGCCGCTATGCCCACGTCGAGGGCGCGGAACGCTCGGCGGAGCTGAAGCGGATCGCCGACTGCGCCGCGCTCGCGGTCAAGAACGGGATCGAGCCGCACGCCGGCCACGGACTTACCTTCGACAATGTCGTTCCGGTCGCCGCAATCCCGCAGATCGCCGAATTGAACATCGGGCATTTCCTGGTCGGCGAAGCGATCTTCACCGGCCTCGGGCCAAGCGTCCGCCGGATGCGCGATCTCATGGATTCGGCGCGGTGACGATCGTCGGCATCGGATCCGACCTGTGCAATATCGAGCGGATCCAGAATTCACTCGACCGCTGGGGCGATAAATTCCTCAACCGCGTTTTCACGGGGATCGAGCGCGCCAAAGCCGCATCCCGCCCGCACACCCGGGCCGGAACTCTGGCCAAGAGATTCGCCGCCAAGGAGGCTTTCTCCAAGGCGGTCGGCACCGGCTTCAAGCGGGGCGTCTATATGAAGGATATCGGCGTCGTTAATCTTGCGTCCGGGCAACCGACGCTAAACCTCACCGGCGGAGCGAAAGCCCGGCTTGACGCCCTTGCACCGGAAGGCCACGCCATCGACATACATCTGACGATGACCGACGATCATCCCTGGGCGCAGGCCTTCGTCATTTTGACCGCCCGCAAGCTGGAGCCGTAACCTGTTGACCGACACTGACCCCGAGGTTCCTGCGGACGCGGCGCCTCCCCCCGCCACCGAAAAGAAAAAGGCGCCGGACAAGGGCTCGGCGCTGTGGCGCGAGATCAAGGGTCTGTTGTGGGTGCTTCTGGCCGTGCTCGCCTTCCACAGCTTCATCGCCAAGCCCTTCTATATCCCTTCCGAATCGATGATGCCGGGCCTGTGGACAGGGGATCGGCTCGTCGTCAGCAAATATCCGTACGGCTGGTCCTACGTCTCCCCGACCATCCCCAACCCATTGGCCATTTTCCGCTCGCTCGTCCTTCGCACAGGAGAA
Source organism: Pseudomonadota bacterium (assembly GCA_046730995.1). Lineage (GTDB taxonomy): Bacteria > Pseudomonadota > Alphaproteobacteria > Sphingomonadales > Sphingomonadaceae > Sphingomicrobium. Next base: position 2,963 of record JBKPKF010000022.1, on the reverse strand, counting down.
TCATGGGGAATTACCCTGCCGTTCGTGAAGGGCCGGGTGCTCGGCAAAATGCCGGAGCGGGGCGACATCGTCATCGTCACCCCGCCCGGGCGGAACGAGGATTATATCAAGCGCGTCATCGGCCTTCCGGGCGATACGCTTCGGATGGTCAACGGAACCCTCATCATCAACGACAAGCCGGTGAAGCGGGAGCGCCGTCCCGCGGCGATGATCCCGATCGACCTCAACCTGCCCTGCGGGATGCCGGGAGGCGACGGGAACCTGCTTCCGTACCGAACGACCGGATCCGACGGCCGTCCCTATTGCCGAGTGCCCGTCGTTCGCGAAACTTTGCCGAATGGGCGCAGCTTCGACACTGTCGAACTCGGCCGGTCGAGCGAGGACGATTTCGGCCCCGTCCGGGTACCGCCGGGGCATCTCTGGCTGATGGGTGACAATCGTGATGATTCTGCCGACAGCCGGGTTGCGGAATTCGCCGGAGGCCTCGGCGGGCCCGTGCCGTGGGAGAATATCGGCGGCCGCGCGGAGTTCATCACCTTTTCGCTCGACGGCTCGACGGTTTGGTACAACCCGCTGACGTGGGTCCCGGCATTCCGCCCAGCCCGCGCCGGCCATTCCCTGCGGCATAGCTGATGGCAAGGGCGCCCCGCGGGAAGCCCATTGTGGCCGAAGCGGCGAGCGGGCGTCCGCCAACCACCGAACCGCATATCGAGCGGCCTGGCCCGGCCGAATTTCGCGACCCGCTCGTCCGCCGCGAAATGCAGAAAGCTGCCGTGTGGCTTGGCATGGCACTCGCCATCGTCGGGGTCATCGTCCTCGCCCAGCCGCTGCTGCTGATCGTCGGCGGGATGATCTTCGCCGTGTTCCTCGACGGCGGCACGCGTCTGATCGGGCGCTGGATCCCGCTCCCGCGGGCCTATCGCCTGCTCCTCACGATCCTCCTCGGATTCGGGTTTTTGGGATGGGTCTTCTGGTTCGCCGGAACCACCATCGCGGCGCAGTTCGAGGCCCTGCGGATCGTCGTGACGGAACAGTTCAACCGGCTGATGGGGTTCGCCGCGTCTTTAGGCCTGCTGCCTCGGGGCCAAAGCGGCAATCTTGGAACACAGCTGCTGGGATCGGTCGGGCGGCTGACCAGCGCCCTCGGAAGCGCCATCGGCGCAGTCACGAGCTTCATTGCGATGATCGTCATCGGTATCTTCCTCGCGGCCGAGCCGAGGATCTACGATCGCGGAATCGCCTGGATGCTGCCGTTGAGGCATCGCTCCGGCTTCTACCGGGTCGCCGAGCACGTCGGCTTCACGCTTCGGCGTCTGCTCTTCGGCCGCCTCGTCGGAATGATCTTCGAAGGCTTCTTCACTTGGTTCATGCTGGCGTACGTCAGTCAAATCTTCGCGGGCGGCCCGATCCCGATGGCAGCACTACTCGGCCTCGTCACCGGAGTGCTCGCCTTCATCCCCAATATCGGTGCGATCACGTCGGGCGTGCTCATGGTGGCGGTCGGTTTCAGCGCCGGCCCGCAACAGGGGATCTATGCCATCTTCGTCTATTTCTTCGTCCAGAACATCGACGGCTATCTGGTCGTGCCTTACATCGCCCGCCGAACCGTCGACCTTGCGCCCGCGGTGGTGCTCGCGATGCAGCTTCTGATGGGTGCCCTGTTCGGAATTCTCGGAGTCCTGTTCGCCGACCCCATCCTCGCGACGTTGAAGGTGGTGCTGGTCGACCTCAGCAACCAGCAGGCGGCGAAGGAACGACTGTCACCGCAAGTCGTCGACGGGTAGCTATTGCTGCGGCTGCGGCTGCGGCCCGCTTTGCATCATCGCCGCGCCGCCCCGTACGATCTTCCGCACCTGGACGTCGAACGTCAGGTGCTCGCCGGTGAATCCGGGCGGCGTCTCGCCGTTCCGGAAGGCAAGGCTCTTGGGCATGGTGAAGTGATAGCGGCCGCCTTCCTTCATCTTCGCCATGGCTTCGGCGAAGCCCGGGAAGACGCCGGCCATGACGAACGGCTGCGGCCCGCCGTGGGTGTCACTGCTGTCGAACACGGTCCCGTCATCGGCGGTCAGGATATAGTCGATCACCGCGGCGTCGTTCGGTCCGATGGGTTCGCCCGTACCGGCCTTCATCGTGCGGAATTCGAGGCCCGTCTCGCTGACGTCGGGGCGAAGCGTGCCGGCGCCGATCCAGGCAAGCCCGATCGCCGCGGCAATGATGACGATGAAGCCAAGCCACAGCTTCACGGCCCGGCCGATGCTGGCGGGACGATGGGCGGCTTCGGCGACGGACACGGCCTGGGCGCGCTAGTTCTAGCGGGTGCCTTCGCGCTCGGCGCGCTTGCGCTCGAGCTTGCGGGCGCGGCGGATCGCGGCGGCGCGCTCACGGGCGCGCTTTTCCGACGGCTTCTCGTAATGACGGCGCAGCTTCATCTCGCGGTAGACACCTTCGCGCTGCAGCTTCTTCTTGAGGGCGCGCAGCGCCTGCTCGACATTATTGTCGCGAACGATGATCTGCATGTAACCCGACACAACCCTTCTAAGGTATGGAATAGCGGCCGTCAGAGGCAGGCCTCGGCGGCGGGCGGCCTTTAGCAGCGCTCGCTCAACCGTTCAACCCGTTGCAAAATCATGAGCTGTGCGGTGAACCGAGCTTCCTGAACGATGGAGAGAGCAACATGAACAAATGGGTTATCGGCCATTAACCCATTGAATGATAAACACGTCGCTTCGTTCGGGAGGGTACGGGGTGTCACTGAATCGTCGAGAGTTGTTGCGTGTTGGGGCTATGGCAGCGGGGGGAGTGATCCTTTCCTCGTCCGCTAGCTCGCAGATTCTGTCGGGCGTCACCTATGCGCCGCTGACAGGCTCTGGCGACCCGCTCGCGCCGCTTCCGACTCCGGTGCCTCAGCCGGCGCTGAGCGTTCCGGCGGGCATCAATCCGCAGCTTCTGGAAAGGGCGAAGGC
>JBKPKF010000021.1:0-3372 GCA_046730995.1 Pseudomonadota bacterium | reverse complement strand
TCGATCGCGAAGGTCCAGCTGCGTTCCACGTCTTCTGCTCAAGCAGATGCGGGCCGCGCGCTCAATCGTGTCAATCATTTCACTTTGAGACGGAGGAGCCGCACCCTATGGCCCGGACATGGCCGTATTAGTCACGGGCGTTGCAGGGTTCATCGGCGCAGCCACGGCAAGCGCCTTGCTCGATCGCGGCGACGAGGTCGTCGGAATCGACAATCTCAACGACTATTACGACCCGGCGCTGAAGCGCGCCCGAATCGAGCGCCTGTCGGCGCGGTTCGACAATCGTTTTCGATTCGAACAAAGCGACTTCTCCGACACCGACGCATTGGACGGAATTTCAACGAAATACGACTTCGACAGGATCGTTCACCTGGGCGCGCAGGCCGGGGTTCGTTACAGCCTCGAAAATCCGCAGGCCTATGTCCGATCCAATCTCGTAGGTCATTGCAACATGCTCGAGCTGGCGAAGCAAAGGCAGTCGAGTCACCTCGTCTACGCTTCCTCATCCTCGGTTTACGGAGGCAACAAGAGCCTCCCGTTCCGGGTTGAGGACCGGGTCGATCACCCACTGTCGCTATACGCTGCAACGAAGAAGGCCGACGAGCTGCTGAGCGAATCCTACGCGAGCATTCATGGAATGCCGCTGACGGGCCTGAGGTTCTTCTCCGTCTACGGTCCGTGGGGGCGGCCAGACATGGCGATGTGGATCTTCACGAAGGCGCTCTACGCGGGCGATCCGCTCCCGCTTTTCAATCGTGGCGAGATGCGGCGCGATTTCACCTACGTCGACGATATCGTCCGGGGCATTCTCGCCTGCCTCGACTCGCCCCCCGCGAACGATGGTTCAACCAAGGCCGGCGGAAGCACTGCGCCGCACGCGCTCTACAATATCGGGAATCACCGAAGCGAAGACCTGATGCGAGTGGTCGAGCTGCTCGAGCAGGCGACGGGCAAGAAGGCCTTGATCTCACCCGAACCGATGCAGCCGGGCGACGTCAAAGAGTCCTTCGCGGACATCAGCGCAATCGAGCGCGACCACGGCTTCAAGCCGACGACCTCAATCGACGAAGGCGTGCCGCGGTTCGTGGAGTGGTACCGGGATTATCATCGGCTATAGCCGCGGCTTATGAGCCTGCCGCCGATCCTCCAGGGCCTCCGAATCCCAGCGATCGGGGCGCCCATGTTCATCGTTTCCAATCCGAAGCTCGTGATCGCTCAATGTACCGCCGGAATCGTCGGCAGCTTTCCGGCGCTCAATGCTCGCCCCGCCGAGCTTCTCGACGAGTGGCTGCACGAAATCACCGAGGCGCTTGCCGCGTGGGACCGGAACCATCCGGATCGGCCAGCGGCGCCGTTCGCGGTCAACCAGATCGTCCACCGATCCAACGACCGCTTCGAACATGACATGGAAGTTTGTGCCAAGTGGAAGGTGCCGATCGTCATCACGTCGCTCGGTGCGCGCGTGGAGCTCAACGAGGCGGTCCATTCCTGGGGCGGGATCACGCTTCACGACGTGATCGACGACCGTTTCGCCCGAAAGGCCATCGAAAAAGGCGCCGACGGGGTGATCGCGGTCGCGTCGGGCGCGGGCGGCCACGCGGGGCGTTGGTCGCCGTTCGCGCTGATCCAGGAAATCCGCTTGTGGTTCGATGGGCCGTTGATCCTATCGGGCGCAATCGCCAACGGCGGATCCGTGCTCGCTGCACAGGCCGCGGGCGCCGACCTTGCCTATATCGGCTCCCCATTCATCGCGACGTCGGAGGCGAACGCTCCTGAGGCGTACAAGCAGGCGATCGTCGAGGCCGGGGCCGCCGACATCGTCTACACGGATCTCTTCACCGGCGTTCACGGCAATTACCTGAAGTCGTCGATCGTCAATGCGGGGCTCGATCCCGACAATCTCGCCGGAATCGACCCAACTGCGATGAAGTTCGGATCGGAAGGGTCGGCCAAAGCCAAGGCCTGGCGCGACATCTGGGGTTCCGGCCAGGGCATCGGAGTGATCGACCGCGTGCGCCCGGCACGCGAATTCATCGACATTCTTGCAGAGGAATATGCCGCCGCCAAAGGGCGGCTTTGCTCGGCCTAGGCCTGGCCCCCGAGCCCGCGTTCGAGCCGGCCCATCAAAGCCCGAGCCGGACTTTGCGCCGGTTCCATCTCGAAATTTCCCTCGTCGATTCGCTTGATCCGGCCGTAGAGGTCGGCGCTTGCGCGGATCAGCCGCTGGGCGGATTCTGGCAACTGGTCGACAACCGCCGGATCGCTGTCTCCGGCATGGCCGAGCCGCCGCTCCGGGCGGCGGCCGTCGCCGAAGCCGATCTCCCCGGATTCGATCGCTCGCTGGGTTAGCAGCCACGCGACGATGTGCATGATACGCGTGGTGACCTTGAGGGACTCACAGGCGAACCCGACGCGCGCGAATGGATGAAGCGTTGCGCGGTCATCGCGGCCGATGTCGTCGAAATAATGGCGCGCTTCGTCGGCGAGCAGCATCGCCTCGGTATAAAGCGAGTCGATTAAGCGCGACGTGATGCGCACTTCAGGCTGCGATAAATCCGATTCGTCCATTGTCGTGTAACGTGCCATCGTTATGCGCTGCTGAAAACGCCCAAGTCCGACGCCCGGTCGCTCTCATTGTCCGAATCGTCCCGCCGCGGGACATTTCGAGCGGGACCTACGCAATGATGTCCGGGATGTTCGAATTGGTGATCAGCTGGATCTGGTCCTTGAGCCGGAGTTTGCGCTTCTTCAGTCGCGCGATCTCGAGCTGATCGGGTCCGTGCTCCGCCGATAATGCCGCGATTTGATCGTCAAGGTGCCGATGTTCGGCCTTGAGAGCTTCGAGCATGCCGCCCGGATGGTCGTCATTCATTGCCCTGGATCATACAGCAAATGGATGGTGCCTAGAACTTGGCCGAGCGCGACGATCCGCGCGGCGCGCTCGGCGGACTGTGAGATGGGTCAAGACAAATCCAACGATTCGTGATTTATTACAGGGTCGTCACTCGCAGCCGCGAAAGGAATGGCATCCATGGACAAGGCACAGGTCGAGGCCCTCGAGTCGAAGCACCAGGCGCTTCATACGCTGATCGACGAAGAGGAGCATCGACCGCATCCGGACGAAGACCTTCTCCACCGCCTTAAGAAAGAAAAGCTACGGATTAAGGACGAACTGGCCGGCCACTACACGCATTAGGCTTGGCAGACTGCCGCGCGGCGCCATTGCCGTGCTCGTCAGTCCCCCGGACTGACCCGCCGTCAATCGTCGCGCGACACCTTCTCGATACGCTCGTGCCGCTCCTGCGCTTCGAGCGTCATGGTCGCGATCGGTCGCGCCTCGAGTCGCGCGAGCGAGATCGGCTCACCCGTCAC
>JBKPKF010000020.1:0-14378 GCA_046730995.1 Pseudomonadota bacterium | reverse complement strand
GACAGCATGTAGGACCGCAGGCCCGCATCCCGTGCGGCGCGCGGAACACCGACGGAAACGGCCGGGTCGTAACCGGTCGTATTCGTGCGCGGGTCAAACTGGTTCTGCATTTCATCTCCTTAGCGCGGGCGAAGGGCCCGGTCGCTGTACGCGAATATCGTGGATGCCCGAAGGGACTTCAAGCGAAACCGGATATCAGGCTTTTTGCGGGCGAAATTCTGCATTTCGACAAAAAGCTGGTCCGCCTGGCCCTACAGTGCGAAACTCCGGGCCATGGCGGGGGTGCTGAAGGCGTTGGTCAGGGCCGCGATTGCACTCGCGGCCGCCGTCATGCCGATTGTCGCGGCATCGGCCGCAGGCCCGGCGCGTATCGTCGCCGTGGGCGACCTGCACGGCGATTACTCCGCCTGGCTAGACATCGCCCGTGACGCGCGCCTGATCGACGCCAGGGGGCGCTGGTCCGGCGCGAAAACGACCCTCGTCCAGCTCGGCGACGTCACCGACCGGGCGCCGGACTCGCTGAAGATCATCCGCAGCCTGCAGCAACTCGCCAAGCAGGCGCCTCGCTCCGGCGGCAAGGTCGTAGTGGTGCTCGGCAACCACGAGGCGATGAATTTGCTCGGCGACCTGCGCTACACCACGCCGGGCGAGTTCGCGGCTTTCGCTGGCGCCCGGTCCGCCGAGCGCCGCGAACGAGCCTATGCGACGAACAAGGCCGCGATCGAAGCGCGTTATCGCGCCAAGGACCCGACCCTCACCGAAACCGCGATTCACACCGCCTGGATCGCCGCAACTCCGCTCGGTTGGGTCGAACATCGTCTCGGGTGGCAACCGGACGGGGAACTCGGCCGCTGGGCGACGCGCAACCCGGCCGTCGTCAAGATCGGCGACACTTTGTTCGTCCACGGCGGAATCAGCGCGGAATATGCCAAGCTGCCAATCGAGGAGATCAACCGCCGCGTTGCCGCTGCCATGGGCGCGGCCGACGACAGCCCCAAGTCCATGCTCAACGATCCGCTCGGCCCGCTTTGGTACCGCGGGCTCACCGGTCGCGATGCCGACGCCGAGGCCGAGCGCGCTGCGGCGCCCGGCCCCCGCCCCACCGCTGAGCAAGAACTGGCCATCGTGCTCAGCGCCTACGGCGCGAAACGGCTCGTGATCGGACATACGCCGAGCCTCACCGGGATTGCGGTCACGAACGCCGGCCGGCTCATCCGCATCGATACCGGGATCTCGCGATTCTACGGCGGGCCACTGACCTGGCTTGAGATCGTCGGCGACCGGGTCGTCCCCCACACCACGCGAAGGACGGCCCAATGAAGGGAATATTCCTTTTCGTGGGCCTGCTGTTCGCCGTCCCGGCCGTCGCCGCACCGCCCAAGCCCTTATTCGCGTCGGAAGACACGATCCCCATCGCGATCCAGGGCCCGTTCAACGAGCTCATTCGGACCCGCTCGTCGGACCCGCGCCCTGGCGAGCTGACCATAGCGGGCGAAACGCTTCCGGTGAATCTGTCGGTCCGCGGGATCACCCGGCGAATGGCAGACATCTGTCAGTTTCCACCGATCCGCGTCGAATTCGCCCGTCCGCCACCGGCGACATCTCTGTTCGCCGGGCAGAGACGTCTGAAGCTCGTCACTCACTGCAATAACGGCGCGTCGTTCCAACAATATCTGCTGCTCGAATATGCCGCGTACCGGATGTACCAGCAGCTCACTCCGCTGAGCTTTCGCGCTCGCCTCGCGAATGTCGACTATATCGGCGCGGATCACCGCCCGATCATTAGTCGCCTCGGCTTTTTCCTTGAGGACACCGGTGATGTCGCAAAGCGCAATGGACTTCACGAAATCCACGCGCCCGACCGATTTCCGGTGCCGTATCTCAGTCCCACGGATGCGGCACGATACGCGATGTTCCAGCACATGATCGGCAATCACGACTGGTCGATGCATGCCGGGCCCATTGGCGAAGATTGCTGTCATAACGCGAAACTCGTCGGCGCGGGCGGCCTCTCGGCGGGGGCCGTGATACCGATCCCCTACGACTTCGATTTCTCGGGGATGGTCAACGCGCCTTACGCGACTCCCCCCGACGAGCTGCGTATCGGCAGCGTCCGCCAGCGTTTCTACCGCGGTTATTGTATCCATAAGCAACAGTCGGCCGTGGTCGCAGCGCAGATGAGCGAAGCTCGGCCTCGGCTCCTCGCAGCGCTGACTTCGACACCGGGTTTGGAACCGCGAACGGCGGCGCGCGCCACCAATTACCTCAACGGCTTCTTCTCCCAAATCGCGACCGACGCCGGGATCGCGAAACTGCTCGGCGGCTGCCTCGGCTACTAAGCGGGGAGGTCAGGTGGCGGAGGGTCGGGCGGGCACGCCGCCGGATCGTAATCGGAAAGATAGCGCTTCATGCCCGGTCGCTCGCCATATTCCGTGATCCACAGCGCAACGAAGCAGTAATTGAAGGCGATCGTCACCACCGCCGCAAGCTCGACCGCGCCGATCCCGGCCGATAGCCCGATCGCCACCGCGAGCAGGATGAACAAGGCATCGCCCGAGCTCTTCAGCGAATTGCGGAACCGCACCGCCCCAGCAATGCCCGCCAGCGAAAAGGCGAGCGCAAGGGAATTCTGCACGATGATGACGATCCCGGTGACCACCATCGGCAGCACGATGATCGTGTTGATGAGCGACTGGTCATATTCCTCGTCGTCGCGAACGCCCATGTAAACCCAGCTGACCGGTAGTGCGGCGAGCAGCGCTCCGATGATCGCGACGGCCAGCCAGAACAAGCTTTGGCCGAGGTTCCCGACGTGCGCCGCGCGAATAACGTCGCTCGCTTCGAGCGGGCTCTTGGCCGGCTGGTTGATGAGCGACTCGACCCCGCCGATCGGCAGATAACCGCGGCTCGCCGGCCACAGCTTCAGCGCGGCGAAGACGCCGATCCCGATGACCAGATAATAAACGCTGAGGCGCACCAGCAGCTTTGTCGCGCGCATCACTCGTGCTCCTTCATTGGAAAAGCCGCAATCGGTTCGATCACGCCGAAGCGCTCCTTCAGCGGTTCATGCCCAAGGGGCGGCCAGGGGATGTCCGCAAGCGGCAGCTCCGTGTCTGGGATGCGATCGAGCAAGTGCCTGAGCAAGGTCAGCCGGCCAAGCGCCTGATTGTTGAAATCGACGAGGGTCCATGGGGCGTGCTGCGTGTGCGTCGCCTTCAGCATGCGTTCGCGCGCCTCGGTGTAATCCGCATATTTCGCGCGGGCCGCGACGTCGACCGGCGACAGCTTCCATCGCTTGAGGGGGTTCGTTGCGCGCTTTCGAAAGCGCCGCTCCTGTGCTTCCTGATCGCAGCACAACCAATATTTGAACAACAGGACACCGTCTTCTACCAGCTGCTTCTCGAAGCCCGGAACGGCGTGCAGGAAGCTCTCGGTTTCTTCCTCGGTGCAATATCCCATGACCGGCTCGACCCCGGCGCGGTTGTACCAGCTGCGGTCGAACAAAGTGATTTCACCCTCCGCCGGCAGGTACGGGATATAGCGTTGAAAATACCATTCGCTCTTCTCGCGGTCGCTCGGCGCCGGAAGCGCGGCGACGCGGCACTGCCGCGGATTGAGAATCCGCGCGATCATGTCGATCGATCCGCCCTTGCCGGCCGTGTCGCGGCCCTCGAACAGGACGATCAGCCGCTGCCCCGTCTCCGAAACCCAGCGCGCCATCGACGCCAGTTCCTCGGACATGGGTTCGAGGAGCTTGGTGTATTCCTCAGGACTGAGCTTGTGGCCCATGGGCGCCCCCTCGCGGCGAGTGTAGGAGTCCCACCGCAATGTTCAACGCCTTCCTGCGGCTGGTCATCACAGCGGCCCACGGCCTGCTCAAGCTTGGCTGGTTCGTTCGGCGTCCCCGGACATTCGGAGCGCACGCACTGGCCCTCACCCCCGATGGCAAGGTGATCCTCGTCCGGCTGCGCTATGCATCCGGATGGCGGCTCCCGGGCGGCGGGCGCGCCGAGGATGAAGACCCGCGCGACGCCGTGCTGCGCGAGCTTCGCGAGGAGATCGGAATGATCTCACACGGGGTCGTCCGGCTCGCCGCCGAGCTCGAGGAGCGCCCCGACTTCAAGCGCGACCTTGCCTCGCTGCTCGTCGTTCGCGATGTGCGCTATCGCCCGCACCGCTGGTCATGGGAAGTTGAAGCGATCGTCGAGGCTCCGCTCGATGCGCTCCCTCGTGATCTTTCCCCACGCGCGGCCGAATGGCTGGAGGCCATCAAAGGAAAAGTGTAGCGACATGAAGCCGGCCCGGGGGGAAACGCGCATGGCCAAATCCAATTCCATTCAACCGGTTGCTGCGCGCGACCGAATCCTCGCACTCGATGTCCTTCGCGGATTCGCGATGGTTGGAGTGCTCATCGCTTATTGTGTCTGGAACCTTGGAACCGCGCCTGAGGACGGCTGGTCGCAGCTGGACAAAGCGCTCGATCAATTCCTCCCGTTTGTCATCGATGGGAAGTTCTACACGATCCTCGCCTTCCTGTTCGGGCTCGGTTTTTCGCTGCAGCTCGAGCGCGCTTCTGACGAGTCCGGCACGGTCCGCATCTATTGCCGACGCCTGGCCGCGCTTGCCGCGATCGGGTTGCTCCACGCGCTGCTGCTGAGGAACGGCGACATCCTCTTTCCCTACGCGATCACCGGATTCTTTCTCATTCCGCTCAGGAAAGCATCGGATCGCGTCCTGGTCGCCACCGCCTTCGTGGTTCTGCTCATGCCTTATGCGGCGCGCTGGATCTGGGGATTGTCCGGGGTGCCGATCCCAGAACGGCCGCACCTCGAAAACGCGCCCTATCTGGTCGAGAATTTCGCCTGGGTCCGCTACTGGTTCGAAACCGCGATCTTCACCTGGCCGACGAACCTCACCTTGTTCCTGTTCGGCTTTTGCGCAGGGCGGCGTCGGCTTGTCATCCGGCTAGCACAGCGACCGAAGATACTCGGTTCGATAGTCGTTGCAGGATTGCTCGCAGGCGGCGCCTTCTATTTGATCATGGCACAGCTAGCCGCGGCGAGCTCCCCGACGATCGCCGAGCGCACCCTCGGCGGTCTTTCCTTCACCTTCCATTGCTGGGGCGTTTCCAGCGCTTACGCAGCGGCTCTCTTGCTCACGCTGCGGTCCCGGAGCGGCGCGGCGCTGGTATCGTCGCTCGCCCCGATCGGTCGCATGGCGCTCACGAACTATCTGATGCAGGCCATTATCATCGTCCCGCTTTGCATCGCTTTCGGTTGGTTCGACACCTTCACCCCCACCAAAGCCCTGCTTCTGGCCCTCGCGGTCTTTGCCTTCGAGCTGCCGTTCAGCGCGTGGTGGCTCCGGCGCTTCCGGTTCGGCCCGGCCGAATGGATCTGGCGCCTTCTCACCTACGGCCGAATTCCACCGCTGAAGCTCGATTCCGGGGATTACGCCCCGATCTGACCGGGCTATCGGATCTCCATGCACCGCTTGTTTGTCGCCGTCCGCCCGCCCGAGCACATCCGCGACCTGCTGATCGACGCGATGGACGACAGCCCGGAATTCCGCTGGCAAAACGACGAGCAGCTGCACCTCACGTTGCGCTTCATCGGCGAAGTCGATCGGCACATGGCCGCCGACATCAACGACGCGCTGGGCCGCATCCGAGCGCCGCGCTTCAAGGCACGCATCAGGAGTGTCGCCTCATTCGATCATCGTAACGCGGGCGCCCTGTGGGCCGGTGTCGAACCAAAGGAGCCTATCACCGCTCTCGCCGCCAAGATTGAGCGTGTGTGTCAGCACATCGGGCTGGAACCCGAGCGCCGGGCGTTCCATCCGCACATCACCCTGGCGCGGTGGAAGGGACGCCGGACGCGAGAGGTCGGCGAATTCCTCGATCGGCGTCGCGACCTCGCCTCCGAGCCGTTCGAGGTCGACTCATTCATCCTCTTCGAAAGCCGCCTCTCCCGCCATGGGGCTCATTATGAGGAAGTCGCCAGCTATCCGCTCGCCTGACGTTGTTTGTATTTCGTCAAGACATGCGGCCGTACACATAACGTCGGCGTGGCGGTGGCAATGAAGGGGGACACCGCACATGAGGCTATTCAAGGCTAAAGAAACCGAGCGATCGGCGGACGACGAGGCCGCTGCAATGCGGCTGATGGCGATTACCAATCGCATCCGGGCCGGAACATCGCGGGATCTCGAGGAATCACCCGCACGGGACGAGCCGGAAGAGCGGGGCGGCCCCAAATGACAAAGCCCGTACCCCTGAATCGACTCCGCGAGATTTCCAAGCAGAAGTGGATCCGTCGACCGCTACTCATGCCGGTTCCCGACGCGCCCGATGAAGAGCGCGACGTCCCTCCGACCAAGGTTGAATGGCCTATCAAATAATAAAGGCGGCGGGGTAACCTTTCGTCTTCATCTTTATTTTACGCTTAATCGCGATTTTCATACTCCTCTCTCTCAAACCAGGAGTGTGGACATGAACAAGTTGGCAAAGATCCTTCGCAACGAGAAGGGCGCGACCGCTATCGAATATGGTCTGATCGCCGCCCTGATCGCTGTTGCTGCCATCACCGCGTTGAACAGCGTCGGCAACAAGCTGGGCACGACGTTCAATAACGTTTCGGACGCTTTGGACGTCTAATAACGTTCGCGCGCGTTGTAAGTATTCGCGTTTGATTTCAGAGGGTCCGGTCGCAAGACTGGGCCCTCTTTTCTTGCCTAGACCGGACATTCTTCGTCGAAACGGACGAATACGGTCCCGTCTTTGCACGCCGTCACTCGCGCGCGGATGTTCCCCATCCTGCCGATCGCGACTTCGACAGGCTCTCCCGCCTCGAATTCTTCTTTCGAGCTTATTTCGCATCCATCGTACCACAGTCGCGTCATGGTCGCCCAAGTCGTTTCACCTGAACTTCGATGCACCATTACCGACAGGTTGGGAGAATGTGCGTGATCCCGGCGAGATCGCGGCTTGAGCATGGTCGCGCTCCCTTCGCCCCCGCACAACGCCAGAACGGACAAATTTTCTCGAAAGGAAGAAGGTTAGCGGCGGTTTGACGATGACCGAACGTCTGCTTTCGGCCCATTGCGGACATAAGCTCAACGGCGTTGCGTCAGTGCGTGCTCGGCACAGTGGGGGCAATTATCGTGTTGTGGAATGCTGCGACCTTCCACTGTCCCTTGGCCTTCAATAGTAGGCGCACACTCAGCTCCTGATGCGGCGGGAGGCGCGAACCATCCGGCGCGACCAGTCCGCTCAGCTCGTTGGTCACATGGACGATCGCCACGTCCGATCTGGGAAAGCGGATCGACGTATCTAAGGTCTTAAGTGTCGTCGCTCCGGCTCGCGTGGCGAAAATTTGGGCCAGCCGCCTTTCAATCTCCAACCGGCCATGCGCGCGCTCGCCTCGAACGCTGACGAAATCGGCGTCGTCCGCATACATGGCGGTAGCTGCCCGCGCATCATGGGCATTGAACGCTGCGGTCATTCGATCGACGAGCGCCTGAATGGCTTTCGCGTCATTAGGCTTGGTCGGGACCGAGGTGGCCGAAGTCCCGAGCGCCAGCACGGTAAGAAGGACAATTCTGAACGCTGGAAACATGGCGTGCCTCCTTCGCGCGAGAAGCGGCCTACTTAGCGAAGGGGCGCAGAGTCGAAAAGGAAGTCACTCGCTTATGTCCGCGTTCCACCCCAAAGCGGACATTCGAGTTCCAAAAAAGAAAGGGAGCCGAACGGGCGCGACTCCCCTCCTTGAGGCACGGGGGCCTTCAACTCACCAGATTCGGACGCGCTTTTCCGGCGGGATGTAGAATTTCGAATCCGGCCCGATCTTGAACGCGTCGTACCAGGCGTCGAGGTTCCGGAGCGGTCCGATCACCCGGAAGCGGCGCGGGCTGTGCGGGTCGGATGCGACCTGAGTCTTGATCGCATCTTCGCGCTGCTTGCCGCGCCAAGCCTGGGCGAACGCGAGGAAGAATCGCTGGTCCCCGGTCAGGCCGTCGATTACCGGAGCGGGCTTGCCGTTCAGCGACATCTTGTAAGCGGTATAGGCGACCTCCAGCCCCGACATGTCGCCGATATTCTCGCCCATCGTCAGCTTGCCGTTGATGAAGATTCCGGGCGCCGCCTCATAGGACGAATATTGCTTGTCGAGCGCGTCGGTGAGCGCCTGGAAGCGCTTCGCGTCGTCCGGGGTCCACCAGTCGCGAACCGCGCCGGTCTCGTCGATCTTGCGGCCCTGGTCGTCGAAGCCGTGCATGATCTCATGACCGATGACTGCGCCGGCCGCTCCATAGTTGACCGCCGCGTCCGCTTGCGGATCGAAGAAGGGCGGCTGCAAGATCCCCGCCGGGAACACGATCTTGTTCTCGAGGCCGCCGTTGTAAGCATTCACCGTCGCGGGGCTCATTGCCCATTTCTTGCGGTCGACCGGCTTGTTCAGGTCCTCCATCTGATAAGCCCACTCGAAAGCCGCGCTGCGCTTGACGTTGCCGTAGAGATCGTCCGCCTTCATCTCGAGCTTCGAATAGTCGCGGAACTTGTCGGGATAGCCGACCATCACGTCCATTTTCGAAAGCTTGACCAGCGCGGCCTTCTTGGTCGCTTCACCCATCCAGCTGTTGCCCTGGATACGCTCGGCCGCGGCTTTCTTGAGGTTGGCGACCAGCTCTTCCATCATCGTCTTGGACTGGGCCGGGAAGTAGCGATCGACATAGGTCTTGCCGACCAGCTCGCCGAGGCGGCCGTCGACCTGGTCGATTCCGCGTCGCCAGCGAGGCCGAAGCTCCTTCGCTCCGGTAAGGCTCTTGGTGAATTCGAACCGGCTGTCGACGAACCGCTTGGACAGATAATTGGCGGCGTCGTTCGTGACCTTGAACTTCTGCCAGGTCTTCAACGTCTCGAGCGGCGTTTTCGCGTAGAGCGCGGCCATGGCCTTGATCGCCGTATTGTCCGCGACCAGCATGTGCGGCGACATGACCTTCGCCTCGCCGAGATAGTCGCTCCATGCGAATTGGGGCGCATATTTTTGAAGCTGAGCCAGGCTCATCGGGTTGTTGAGCTTGTCGATGTCGCGAAGGTCGGCCTGCGGCCAGGAAAATTTCGCGATCTCGGTCTCGAACGCCATCACCTTGTCCGCCGCCGCCGATGGTGTCGGTTCGCCGATCATTTCGAAGGTGCGCTGGATGTAAGCACGGTAAGCATCGCGCTGCGGTTTGTACTTGTCGAGCAGGTAATAATCCCGATCGGGCAGCCCCATGCCGTTCGATCCGATGAAAGCGATATTCACGCCCGGGTTGGCCGGATCGGGAATCGTGCCGAGCGCATAGACCGTCGAGCCGAAGTCGCTCAGCGTGTGCGCCATGTACCGCGTGAACTGGGCCTTGGTCTTGATCGCCGCGACTTGGTCCAGGTCTGGCTTTAGCGGCGCGGCGTCGAGCTGTTCGAGCCGCGGTTCGTCCATGTAGCTCGCGTAGAGCGCTCCGAGCTGGCTGTCCTTGGGCGCGCCCATGATGATCGCGCGCAGCTGCTCCTGGTTGCGGTCGTTGAGCTCCGAGCCGACGCCGTTCTGCGACTTGTCCGCGGGGATCTCGTTCGTATCCATCCAATGCCCGCTGGCATAGCGCTGGAAGTCGTCGCCGGGCTTCACCGACAGGTCGCGGGTGCCGATGTCGACTCCCCAGGCCCCGAAGCGCACCACCTTCGGTTCGGAAACGCTGGCGCCCGCCGACTGCTGCTGGGCGCCCGCCGGGATTGCCTGAAGCGCCGTGCAGGCGAGGAAGATGGCCGCGATCCGGCTGGCGCGACGATAGGATATACGAATCATCATGACCCCCAACTGATTGATTTGCGAGGACTACTTCGACGGCAGCACGAAATCCAGCCACCCCTCATCGACCAACGCCGTCCTGTCATCGACCGGCTGCGGCCTTGACCTTGACCGCCGACAGGCGTCCACTGCTGGTGCCGAGTCTTGGTCCAGGAGGCACCGCCTCCGGCGGAGGGGGAAGACCATGGCGAAGCGCAAATCCCAGGTTCGCCCCGATGCGAAGTCGATCGTCCTTTTCTCAGACGGAACCGGCAACAGCAGCGCCAAGCTGTTCAAGACGAACGTCTGGAGATTGTACGAAGCGGTCGACCTGGGCCCCGCCGAGGCGGGCAAGCCGAAGCAGATCGCTTTTTATGACGATGGCGTAGGGTCCTCTTCATTCCGGCCGCTGTCCCTCCTCGGCGGCGTTTTCGGCCAAGGTCTCAAACGCAACGTCCTCCAGCTCTACAGCTACGTCTGCCGCAATTACGATCCCACTTCGCAACCCCATCCGGACAGCAAGATCGAGGAGCCCGGAGACCATATTTACGGGTTCGGCTTCAGCCGCGGCGCATTCACGATGCGGCTGGTAATTGCGATGATCGCCGACCAGGGCATCATTCCCTACACCGGGAACGAGGCAAAGCTGGAGGAGAAGGTCGAGTTAGCTTACAAGGACTTTAGGCGCTCGCGGAAACGCCGGGCATTTCAATTTTTTCGTGAACTTTCAACAAAGTACAACGAAGAGCAGGAAAAAGACCGCTTCAGCGCCAGGTTGAAAAAGCGAACCGGCTACGATCGCAACGACAATTACCGCCCGATCATTCGATTCATCGGTGTATGGGACACGGTCGCCGCTTATGGTGGGCCGATCGTCGAAATCACCCGGGCCGTCGACAATTGGTTCTACGCGTTGAGCATGCCCGACTACACTTTGAGCAAGCACGTCCGGCGCGCGCGCCACGCTCTCGCACTCGACGATGAGCGGGACTCGTTTTGGCCCTTGCTGTGGGACGAGATCGCCGAAGAAAAGCTGTGCGCGTCGAAACCGAAAGAGTTTCCATGGATCGACAAGGAGCGGCTGAGGCAGGTGTGGTTCACGGGAATGCACGCCGATGTCGGTGGGGGTTATCCCGACGAGAGCCTGAGCTATGTCTCTTTATTGTGGATGATCGCAGAGGCGCATGATTGCGATCTGCGGACCGTTGATTCGATCACCCAGCGCTATCGCTCTCTCGTCAATAGCTACGGACCGATCCACGACAGCAGAGCTGGGATCGGCGCTTATTATCGCTACCAGCCGCGAAAGATTGCGGCTTGGCTTGAGCCCGTGCGCGACAGCACGCTCAGCCTTCGCGATCCCGACATCCAGAAAACGCATAAGGAGAAGGATGGACGCGTCAAGAAGGTGCCGAAGGGACTCATTCGGAAGCCGCTGATTCATGAAAGCGCGATTGCGCGAATGGCGAACGGAACCGACGGATATGCACCCATCGTCCTTCCCGACGATTTCGCGATTTTCCCCGATATCTCGCGTGAAACGGCGCCGCTCGAGACGAGCGGAGGTCCGCAACCCGAGGCAAAGGATGCAGGGGGAAAGTGCCCGCCGCTGCTCGATCTCGAAGTTCGCACCCTGCTGGTTGCGAAAGGCGCGAAGAAGGCAATCGCAGGCTCGATGGAATCGGCCTGGGATTTTGTATGGCGCCGCCGCATTGCCTATTTCCTGAACGTCGGTGCGACCGTCACCCTCCTCGGATGGCCATGGATCGCCGGGCGGGCACCGAACCAGTTCGCGGAAGGCGGCGCCGATCCCGGGTCCAACCTGCTTTACGCGACCGCAAGCGAATGGCTCGGCAAGCTGATTACCCTCATCACCGCTCCGCTGCCCAATATCACCCGCCGCTGGACCGACGCCTGGGCGGCTAACCCAATTCCCTTCCTCGTTCTTTCCGTGTTCATATTGTTCTTGCGCTGGCGGAGCGCTTCGCTCGAAATGAAACTACGGGATGAATCGCGCCGAATCTGGAGCTCGGTCGTGCCGCGAATTCCGCCGCCGGGCGACGGTAAAGCGTCGAAGGGGCCCGGCCCCCACCTGGTAACCCGGATCGAGCGGTTCCGGAACAGTACGCGCTTCCAGCGTTCTCTGCAGATTCTGAAGTGGGGCGTCCTGCCCAATATGTACGCAATCCTGATTGCCCTGCTGATCGTCTGGCTGCTCCTCGCCACGGTTACCCAGGTCGCGCTTCCGTATCTCGAAACCGGCAAATCCTTCTGTCCAGGTCAGACGGCAGGCTTTGCGACCAATCGTCTGTGCAACGATGCGCATTTCACAGTCGTCCAGGACCAGGACTATGTGATTACGTTCGAGGTCACCTCGGACTGGAAGGACGGCAGCTACGCGACGGACCCAAGGGGCGTCGCCGCCGGGGAAATGAGATGGCTAGTCGGTTATCTTGGGGCTCCATTCCGCCGAGTTATCGGCGCTCGCTATTTGCAGCCCATCGCGGAGGTTCGGTGGCCCGAAACTCCCGACAGGAGCGCTGGCGCGATGCTTCAGGCGCTTGATGTCCAACCCGTTCCGGACGATCCCACACGCTTCCAAGCCAGATTCACGGCACGGGCGGGGGGCCAGCTCTACCTCTTTTCAAACGACGCTGTTTCGCTGGTCGGGTTGGATCATTTCTACACAAGGTCGCCCGCAGCGAATGCCGGGACAGCGACCGTGACTGTCGAGCAAGCGCGGAAAAGGCGCTGGCATCATCAGGGTCGGGAATTACGGCGCGGCTCACCATAGCCATCTCCGCTGGCATCTGCCGCTGGAACACCCATATTGTTGATCGGCGTTGACCGGCTGTGCCCGCTCGCGTTAATCAGAACAAAGCTGGAACGAATTGGCCCAATGCTGACCCACATTCCGAAGCATAGGTTTTCCGTATGCTGACCCACATAAGCGTCCGCGGCGCGCGCGAGCACAACCTCAAGGGGATCGACGTCGATATCCCGCGCGAAAGCCTGACGGTCATCACCGGGCTCAGCGGAAGCGGGAAGTCATCGCTGGCCTTCGACACGATCTACGCGGAAGGGCAGCGCCGCTACGTCGAGAGCCTAAGCGCCTACGCCCGCCAGTTCCTCGAGATGATGCAGAAGCCGGACGTCGAGCATATCGACGGCCTCTCGCCCGCCATCTCCATCGAGCAGAAGACCACCAGCCGCAACCCGCGCTCGACCGTCGCCACCGTCACCGAAATCTATGATTATCTGCGCCTGCTCTGGGCTCGGGTCGGAGTGCCTTACTCCCCCGCGACCGGGCTCCCGATCGAGGCCCAGCAGGTCAGTCAGATGGTCGACCGGACGATGGCGCTCCCCGAAGGCTCGCGGCATTACCTCCTGGCGCCCGTCGTCCGCGGCCGCAAGGGCGAGTATCGCAAGGAGCTCGCCGAATGGCAGAAGGCGGGCTTCACCCGGGTCCGCATCGACGGAGAGTTTTACGCGATCGAGGGCGCACCCGCGCTCGACAAAAAATACAAGCACGACATCGAAGTGGTGGTCGACCGCATCGTCGTCCGCGAAGGCATTGAGGCGCGCCTCGCCGACAGCTTCGAGACCGCGCTGAAGCTGGCCGACGGGCTGGCATATCTGGATCCCGCCGATGCGCCCGACCCCTCCACCAGCTCCGCTGGTACCCCTCCCCGTTCCGGAGAGGATCAGGAGGGCTTCAAGCTCGACTACGCACCCCCAGGCCGAATCCTCTTCTCCGAGAAGTTCGCCTGCCCAGTCTCGGGCTTCACCATCGCCGAGATCGAGCCGCGGCTTTTCTCCTTCAACGCTCCGCAGGGCGCCTGCCCGGCCTGCGACGGGCTCGGCGAGAAGCTCGTGTTCGACGAGGACCTCGTCGTCCCGAACCATCTGCTCAGCCTGAAGCGCGGTGCGGTCGCCCCGTGGGCCAGGTCGCAGCCCCCGTCGCCTTATTACATGCAGGTGCTCGCCAGCCTCGCCCGCGCCTATGATTTCGACCTCGAAACACCGTGGAAGGACCTCCCCGAGGAAGCCAGGGACGTGATCCTCCGCGGCACCAAGGGCCGCCCAGTCACGCTCCGCTTCATCGACGGCAAGCGCAGCTATGAGGTCAAGAAGCCGTTCGAGGGGGTCATCAACAACCTCCAGCGCCGAATGGCCCAGACCGAGTCCGCCTGGGTACGTGAGGAATATTCGCGCTATCAATCGTCGCGGCCGTGCGAGGTGTGCGACGGCGCCCGCCTCAAGCCCGAGGCGCTGTCGGTGAAAATCGCCGGAGAGGACATTTCGCTCTCTACCCGCCGAAGCGTCGCCGACGCGCACAAATGGTTCGCGAACCTCTCCGAAAAGCTCACCCCCACCCAGAACGAAATCGCCAAGGCGATCCTGAAGGAAATCAACGAGCGCCTCGGCTTCCTCCATAATGTCGGCCTCGATTACCTTCACCTCGACCGCACCTCGGGCACGCTCAGCGGCGGCGAGAGCCAGCGCATCCGCCTAGCGTCGCAGATCGGAAGCGGCCTCTCCGGAGTCCTCTATGTC
>JBKPKF010000019.1:0-3036 GCA_046730995.1 Pseudomonadota bacterium | reverse complement strand
ACAAATATCAATTCTGGGTCAACGAGCAGTCACAGGACTCGCTCGATGCGTTCATCGCGGGCGCGACCGAGCACAAGGGCAGCTGGTGGCCCGATTGGCTGGGCTGGCTCAAGGCCCAGGATTCAACGACCGTGAAAGCGACGGGCGCACGCATTCCCGGGAAGGGCAAGCTCAAGCCCATCGAGGATGCGCCGGGATCTTATGTCAAAGCGCGCTGAGGCGCTGACGATCCGATTGGCGCGGCCGGAAGAACGGATCGACCTGGAAGCGCTCCAGCGCCGGGCGTCTCTCGCGCTTCCGGAATATCGCGAACAGATCGAGGCGCATCCCGAGGTCATCGAGCTTCCAGCGGAGCAGATCGCGGAAGGCCAGGTGCTGGTGGCCGAGCTTGAGGGACGAATCGCGGGTTTCGCTTCCGTTATTGCAGGCGAACTCGACGGCCTGTTCGTCGAGCCCGACCATTGGAAACGCGGCGTGGGTGCCGCCTTGGTCGAAGCCGCCGCGCACGAAGCGCGAATCCAGGGCCTGTCGCTGACCGTGACGGCCAACC
The DNA here is from genome assembly GCA_046730995.1 of Pseudomonadota bacterium. Taxonomy (GTDB): domain Bacteria; phylum Pseudomonadota; class Alphaproteobacteria; order Sphingomonadales; family Sphingomonadaceae; genus Sphingomicrobium. The sequence continues at coordinate 2,486 of JBKPKF010000019.1, read as the reverse complement.
CTGCGGCGCGTTTATTCTACGAAAAATGCGGTTTCGCCGTTGAAGGCGAACGCGAGACGTTGTTCGGCCCAGCGCTCAGGATGTCGCGTTAGTCAGCAATTTTCGTATTTCCAATGGCGGCGCTTACCTTCGCTGAGCCACTGGATCGCGTCGCCGATGCGCTTCTGGCGCGTGGATTCCTGCTTCGCCTCGCTGATCCACTCGAGATAGTCGCGCTGTGCCGATGGCGGAAAGCTGTCGAGTGTCGATTTGGCCTTCGGGGATTTAGCAAGAGCCGATGCAAATTCGGGATGCATCTCGGGAGCCGGCTTCGGCTCATGCTTGGTCTTGCGCGGAACCGGCGCAGCAGACAGCTCAGCCGCCTTAGCGATCATTTGGTCAAGGTCCCCTGGCAAATCCGCCAGGCTCGTCAGCTTGCCGAGCTGGCCCATCGCCCCGTTCCTGGTCTCGAATCCGAGCTCCTGGCCCCGCCAAAAGTTGACGACGGCATGCGCTTTGAAGGCGGCGGTGCCGAGGACGATTTTGCCACCCTTGCAATAGGTTGGAGTGCTCCATTTCATCGTCTCTTCGATGTCGGGAACGACGGCGTGGACCCGCTCGCGAACCTTCTCGAGAATCGGCCGGGCGAAGGGTTGCGCCTCTGCGATATAGGCGTCGATGCGCGGCTCACGGCTCACAATATTCCTCCGCCCAACATCAAACGAACGACTCCAACTACGATCACGAACAGGTTGAGATTGCGGCCGCTGGTACCGCGCGAAACCATGCCTACGCCTGCACCAATGACCGCTAGCGGGATGATCAGCCAATTCGCCCAGCCGAGCAGCGGGATGAAGGCGATGATCGCGAGGATCAGCGCGACGAAGCCGATGATCAGCGACGCGACATTGAACATAGCCGACACCCTATCATCATTCCGGCGGCTGCGGCAGCCGCGGAGCCCGAAGGAGCGCGGCCACGTAAAGAACGAGCGCAGTCCAGATTGCCGAAAAGGCGATCGCGTGCGCCTTCGTGAACGGCTCGCCGTACCAGACGCCGATCAGGAACTGCAGAGTAGGTGCGAGGAACTGGAGCATTCCGAGCGTCGAATATCTCAGCCGCCTGGCGGCCGCGGTGAACAGGAGTAGCGGCGTGGTGGAGACAATCCCCGCCACGAGCAGCAGCCCAGTGTCCGCGCGAGATGAACCGAGAACGGGCGCTCCGGCGGCAAATCGCCAACTGAGCCATAGAAGCGCCAGTGGGAAAAGGAGGCCCGTTTCCACTCCCAAGCCAGTGATCGCGTCGGCGGGCACGATTTTCCGGAGCAGGCCGTAGAGGGCGAAAGTGACGCAAAGAGTAAGGCTGATCCACAGCTGGCCAAGCGCACCGGCGGCAAGGACGGAAATTCCCGCTGCGGCGATCGCGACAGCGGTCCATTGTAAGGGGCCGAGCCGTTCCTTCAGAACGAACCTGCCAAGCAGTACATTGGCGAGCGGGTTGAGATAATAGCCGAAACTCGCGGCCAGGATGTGTCCGCTAGTCACCGCATAGACGTAGAGCAGCCAGTTGCCTCCGATCAGGAGCGCCGTCAGGGCCAATACTCCGAGGGTCTTGGGCCGGATGAAGGCATCCCGGACATTGTTCCAGCCCTTCGCGAGCGCGATCAGCGCCGCCAGGAACGGAAGCGACCAAAGCACCCGATGCGCGACGATGTCGATCGCCGCAATATGGCGAAGCGCCCTGAAATAGAGCGGAAGGACTCCCCACAGCCCGTAAGCGGCAAGCCCGAGAAGGAAGCCTGAGCGCGGGTGGCGCTCGGCTGCGTGGTTCGCGGCTTGCGGCGAGCCGTTGCGCGGGTTCATCTGCTGTGCGCCTAGCGGCGGTGAGCGTTCAGTGAAAGCTCATGTTGAATACCGTGTTAGTTGAATCTGCGGGCGGTCGCTGCCACGTTGGCCGCGGTCTCGGGAAGTGGGGGGTAGTGACTCGATTCGACAGCTTCGAGGTGCGAACGGCTGCGGCGCTTGTGCTCGCCGCTCTCGCTGCCGGCTGTGCGATTAAGCCCAAGCCGCCTCTCGGTACGACTCCTACCGTCGAAGTCGGCGTTCCGCTCAAGTCCGACGTGTGGAAGCAAGTGGCGACTGCCGCGGACGAGGACCGGATCGCGCGTCTCGGACTTGCCTGGCAGGAAGCATTGGCGGACGCGCGCAAGAGCTCCGGTGATGAGGTCCGCAAGGAAGGCGCTTTGCTCCGTCCGCGTGCCGCGCTGCCGCGTCCGGCTCCGACTCCGGGTAGCTATTATTGTCGGCTGATCAAACTCGGCAAGGCCACCTCGAAGAGCAAGCCATATGAAGGCTTCAGGCCTTTCTTCTGCTACGTCGAGGTCGAAGGCGACCTGCTGACGATCGTCAAGCAGACGGGAAGCCAGCGGCCCGCCGGCCGGCTGTGGGAGGATGACGAACCTTCGCGCCTGGTCTTTCTCGGCAGTCTGGCGTTGGGGAATGAAGAGC
>JBKPKF010000018.1:0-8160 GCA_046730995.1 Pseudomonadota bacterium | reverse complement strand
TTGATCTGGGCCATGGAAGCGGAGGTGGTCGAGGCGATCAACGCGCGCTCCGAGAACCCCTTGTTCCTTCCATCCATCGAGCTCAACCCGGCCATCCGCGCGACCACGGATCTCGGCGACCTCAGCCACTGCGACGCATGGCTCGTCGTTACCCCCGCGCAGCACATGCGCGCGGTGCTTGAGCAGGTGCCTGAATGCGACAAGGCGATGGTGCTCTGCGCGAAGGGCATAGAGGAAAAAGCGGGAACCTTCTCCACGAAGTCGCGCGCGAGGCGTGCCCGGGAGCGAGGATCGCTGTCCTGTCGGGTCCGACTTTCGCTCATGAAGTCGCGAAGGGCCTGCCCACGGCCGTCACGCTTGCGGCCGACCACCTCGATCTCGCCGAGGATCTGCGCCAGCGAATCGCGCTCCCGGCCTTCCGAATCTATGTCTCCGACGATGTAACCGGCGCCGAGATCGGCGGTGCGGTCAAAAACGTGCTGGCGATCGCTTGCGGCGTCGTCGAGGGGCGCGGCCTCGGTCAGAACGCGCGCGCTGCGCTGATCGGCCGGGGATTCGCGGAAATGACGCGTTTCGGGCTCGCCTGCGGAGCGAAGCGCGAAACCTTGGCGGGCCTCTCGGGACTGGGAGACCTCGTCCTCACCTGCTCGTCGACGAGCTCGCGCAACTTTTCGCTGGGCAAAGGGCTTGGCGAAGGCCGCTCGGCAACCGAGGTGCTGGCCGATCGGCGCACAGTAGCGGAAGGCGCGTTCACTGCGCCGGTCCTCGATCGGATCGCGAAGGATCGCGGAATCGACATGCCGATCGTCGCGGCGGTTCACGCGCTGATCTCAGGCAAAGTGAAGGTCGACCAAGTCCTCGACGAGCTGCTGTCGCGCCCCCCGCGTCCCGAAGGTGTCTAAAAATCGATCGCGACGCCCTTCTTCTCCCAATCACCGTAGCGGGTGGGATCGAGCTTTTCCTCTTCGCCGGCTGGCCGCGTGGAACCATCGATCGCATGCGGTTCCGGCACCGGAGGCGAGGGGGTGAGATAGGCCGGCGGATCGAGGCGCTTCGCGCGTTTCATGACGTCATGATGCGCATGGACGATCGCAATGCCAAGCGTTGAGGGCCTTGGCGCTCGCAGCGCCGCGCTGCAGATGCTCGACGCGGTGCTCCGGCGCGGACTGACGCTCGATGCCGCCGGCCGAGCCGTTCGCAACCTTTCTACCCCCGACCGCGGCCTCGCGGTCGCGATCGCCGGCGAAACACTTCGGCGGATCCCCGACCTCGATGCGCTGATCGACGGGACGACTCGGCAGCGCCTGCCGGACGACAGCAAGGCGCGGATGGTCTTGCGGCTGGCGCTGGCCCAGAAGATCGGGCTGGGGACGCCGGATCATGCGGTGGTTACGACCGCCTTGCCGCTCGTCGACGGCGGCCCTCGGCGACTGGTCCACGGGGTTCTCGGGTCATTGCTCCGTAGCGGAGTTCCGGTTTTCGATGCGGTCAATCTTCCTGCCGACGTCGAGCAGCGATGGGGCGCGTCGTGGGGGGACGACGTCGTGGCAGCGGCACGGCGCCAGGTCGCAAAGCGCCCCGCACTGGATCTAACTTTCGCCGATAAGGGCGAGGCAGACGCTTATGCTTCCAAGCAGGGCGGAACATCCCTCGCTTCGCATCATGTCCGGGTCGATAGCGCGTCCGTCGCGGACTTGCCGGGCTTCGGTGATGGTCGCTGGTGGGTGCAGGATTTGGCGGCGTCGCTGCCCGCGCGTTTGATTCCGACGGACGCGACCGAGGTTCTCGACCTTTGCGCAGCGCCTGGCGGCAAGACGATGCAACTCGCCGCCTCCGGCCATCGGGTGACGTCAGTCGACGCATCGGCAAGTCGTCTCGAACGACTAAGCGAAAACCTGGAACGCACGCGGCTTACCGTTAACCTGGTGGAAGCCGATGCATTGACTTGGGAGCCGGGGGCGCAATTCGACGCGATCCTCCTCGATGCGCCCTGTTCGGCCACCGGAACATTCCGCCGCCATCCCGAGATCCTCTATCGGGCGCGGCCGAGCATCATTTCCGACAATTCCGATTTGCAAAGGCAGTTGCTCGCCCGGGCCAGCGCCTGGCTGAAGCCGGAAGGCGTGCTGGTCTATTCGGTCTGCTCGCTCGAGCGCGAGGAGGGCGAACGGGTCATCGGCGACTTCCTTGCCGGCAACGCGGATTTCGAAATCGATTCGCCGAGACCGGGCGAGCTTCCCGACTTCGTGACGCCGGACGCGGAAGGCTGGGCCCGTATCCTCCCGGGACTGCTCGAAGCCGAGGGCGGACTTGACGGCTTCTTCATCGCCCGCCTTGTCCGCCGCGGCTAATCCCGTCTAATCGGGGCGATGCCTCAGCCGCTCATCGCCCCTTCGATCCTCTCCGCCGACTTCGCGAAGCTTGGGGAAGAAGTCCGTGCGATAGATGAGGCAGGTGCCGACTGGATCCACATCGACGTCATGGACGGGCATTTCGTCCCCAATATCACGATCGGCCCCGCGGTAGTAAAAGCGCTTCGCCCGCACTCGAAGAAGCCGTTCGACGTTCACCTCATGATTTCGCCGGTTGATTCCTTCCTCGATGCGTTCGCCGAGGCGGGGGCGGATACGATCACGGTTCATCCTGAGGCGGGCCCGCACCTTCACCGCACGGTCCAGCGGGTTAAATCGCTGGGCAAGAAGGCCGGCGTTTCGCTCAATCCCGCGACCCCGGCCAAAGCGCTCGACTATATCCTTGGCGAGATCGACCTCGTCCTGGTCATGACCGTCAATCCCGGTTTCGGCGGGCAGAAGTTCATTTCCAGCCAACTCCGGAAGATCGAGGCGATCGCCAATCGAATCGCCAAGGAGAACCTTGACGTGCGCCTCGAGGTCGATGGCGGAATCGATGCTGAAACTGGGCCTTTGGCGGTGAATGCCGGGGCCAACGTTCTCGTGGCCGGTACCGCGGTTTTCCGAGGTGGAGCGACAGCTTACGCCAATAATATTCGCGTGCTCCGAGGCGGAGGATGACCATCGCTGGCCCTGCGGATGAGCAGGATGTCGTCCAGAAACTCGCGCGCGGTTCGTTCTTCTCCCGTCTCCAGCGTTCGAAGCAGCTGCTGAAGCTCGCCGCCGTTCCGCGAGACCATGTGGCAGGTGATCGGCAGCGCGGCGAAGCTCTCTTGGCTGGCCGTTTCGCCACCGGGAGTGTGACCTTTCCGCTCGCGGACCTCGATTTTGCGAGAGCGGGCGCGTCGGGCGCAGTGAACGAGCAGCTTCAGGGCTTCTCCTGGTTGCGCGATCTTGGCGCTGCTGCGTCACGGGAAAAGGGCGCAAAGCTGGCCGAAGCGATCGTCGGCCGTTGGCTGCTCGCCCACGGCACGCGGGTTGACGACGCATGGGCTCCCAACCTCTGGGGAGAACGGATCCTCTACTGGACAGCCTACGCTCCCTACATCCTGTCGAGCGCGGATTCCGGATACCGCTCCGCTCTTCTCAACACGCTCGCCCGCGGTGCGCGGCATCTCGATTCCAACGCCGAGCGAGCACCGGCCGGCCTCAAGCGAGTGACAGCGTGGTGCGGAGTCGTCGCCGCGGGCCTGCTCGTCCAGGGCGGAGTTCCACGGGTCGCGCGCGGCGAGGCCGGGCTCGCACGTGCACTGGCAGGCGCGCAATTCGATGACGGCGGCCTGACCAGCCGCTCGCCCTTCGAGCAGATGCGCCTGGTGGATCGCCTGTGCCTGCTGAGGGCCTGCTATGCCGCCGCAAAACAGACGATCCCCGACGGGATTGAGGCAGCGGCCGCAGCGGCGCTTGCCGCTCTCCATGGGATCACGATGGGCGACGGCGCGATGTCGAGCTGGCAGGGCTGCAATCCCGGCGAAGCGTCGCGGCTAACCGCCTTGGTCGAAGGTTGCGGGCTTCGCGCCCGGCCGCTTCGCCAGGCGCGCGGCTGGGGTTATCAGCGCCTCTCAGCGCTCGGTACCGTCGTGGTGCTGGATGCCGCCCCGCCTCCGCAGCAGAAAATGACCGCGTCGGGATCGGCATCGACCCTCGCGTTCGAATTTTCGGACGGGCCGCAACGCATCGTCGTCAATTGCGGCGGACCCGCGGCGCTCCCAACGGATCTGCCGGACGAGCTGGTCCAGGGATTGGCAACCACGGCGGCGCACAGCACGCTCGTCCTTGCCGATACCAATTCGACGAACATTCTCGCCGACGGCTCGCTCGGCAAAGGTGTCGAAGACGTCACCATCGATCGCAGCGAAGACAATGACGCTAGCCGGCTGGAAGCGAGCCACGACGGCTACGCTCGCACTTTCGGAATGGTCCACAAGCGCAGCCTCATGCTCGGCAATGACGGAAAGGAGCTTCGCGGCGCGGACCAGCTGATCGCTAAGGGCCGCAAGAAGATTCGTGAGTCCGCTCCGTATGCCGTCCGCTTTCATCTTGCGCCCGCGATCGAGGTGACCATCACCGCCGACGGGATGGGAGCGATCCTGCGTTCGCGCGGGGTTCCGCCGTGGAATTTTCGCTGTCGCGGCGGAAGCCTGAATGTCGAGGAAAGCTTGTGGATCGACGGCCGCGGCCGGCCGCAGCGAACGACCCAATTGGTGATCGTCGGCGAAGTTTCCGCCTTGGGCGGAGAAATCGGCTGGCAGTTCCGCCGCTCTAGTTGAAGAGGAAAGAATGACCGATCTTGTGCCCGTTCGGCGGGCGTTGATTTCGCTTTCGGACAAGGCCGGACTCGACGAATTGGCAGCCGGTCTTGCGCGGCACAATGTTGAGATCGTCTCGACTGGCGGAACGGCGGCGAAGCTGCGCGAAAATGGGGCCTCGGTGCGTGACATTAGCGACCTGACGGGCTTCCCCGAGATGATGGACGGACGCGTGAAGACGCTCCATCCAAAGGTCCACGGCGGCTTGCTCGGAGTCCGCGACAATCCCGATCATGCAGCGGCGATGGAGGCGCACGGGATCGCTCCGATCGATCTCGTCGTCGTGAACCTGTATCCGTTCCTCAGCACCGTCATGAGCGGAGCCGACCGCGACGCGATTATTGAGAATATCGATATCGGCGGGCCGTCGATGGTGCGCTCGGCGGCGAAGAACCACGCGCATGTCGCTTGTCTCACGGACCCGGACGATTATTCCGCTCTGCTCGCTCAGCTCGATAAGAATGGCGGCACCACGCTCGAATTTCGCAAGAAGCTCGCGGCCAAGGCCTTCGCGCTGACCGCGGAATATGATTCGATCGTTTCCCAGTGGTTTTCATTCGGCGACCAACAGCAGCGCTGGCCGGAAAGCTGGACCTTCTCCGCGCGCCTGAAGATGCCGCTTCGCTACGGCGAAAACCCTCACCAGAGCGCGGCTCTCTACGTTCCCGTCGGACCCAGTGCCCGGGGCATTGCTCAGGCCGAACAGGTCCAGGGCAAGGAGCTGAGCTACAACAATTTGAACGACGCTAGTGCCGCGCTCGACCTTGCCGCCGAATTCCGGGAAGGCGACCCCACGATCGTCATCGTCAAGCATGCGAACCCGTGCGGAGTGGCCTCGCGCGAAACGCTGCTGGATGCTTGGAACGAAGCGCTCGCCTGCGACAGCACTTCCGCCTTCGGTGGAATCGTTGCGAGCAATCGGCCGCTCGACCAAGCAACCGCTGAAGCTATCACTGGGATCTTTACCGAGGTCGTCGTCGCTCCTGATGCCGATGATGGCGCCAAAGCGATCTTCGCCAGGAAGAAGAATTTGCGCCTGCTCCTGACGGGCGACCTTCCGGACCCGGCGAGGGGCGGGCAGACACTCGCGGTCATCGCCGGAGGCCTGCTCGTCCAGGACCGCGACAGCGGCGCGATCGCTCGCAATGAGCTCAAGTGCGTTACGAAGCGCGAACCGACCGAACAGGAGATCCGCGACTGCCTGTTCGCTTGGACGGTGGCGAAGCACGTCAAATCGAACGCGATCGTTTACGCCAGGGACGGGGTTACGGCGGGCATCGGGGCAGGCCAGATGAACCGGCGCGACAGTTCCCGAATCGCCGCAATCCGCGCACGCGAAGCGGCCGAAGCGAATGGCTGGCCAGAACCGCGAACCGTCGGCTCGGCGGTCGCCTCGGACGCATTCTTTCCTTTTCCCGATGGGTTGCTGGCCGCCGCCGAAGCTGGAGCGACTGCGGTGATCCAGCCGGGCGGATCAATCCGCGACGAGGAGGTGATCGCGGCCGCCGACGAAGCGGGCCTTGCGATGCTCTTTACTGGCATCCGCCACTTCCGGCACTAGACCACAGAATCTTCGATCTGGTCGCGCGCTTCGGCCGCTTCCTCGGCTTCGCGAAGTTCTTTCACCTCATCCTTCTTGAGCCGGAACAGTTCGCGGTCTTCGGGCCCGAACCCCTTGGTCCAGAGGATTGAGAAGAAAGCGGCCAGGATTGCAGGCACCCCAACGACCAGCTGCCACGTCTCAGGGAGGAGCCAGCGCACCCCCGACCCAACAAGCACTCCGGCGGCCGTCGCCCAGGCGAGGTCCCAGCGCCACCCGCTGATCGGAGCCTTGAGGACCTTCTTGAGGAGCCACGATTTGGTCAGCGAGGCGAATGCCAGCGCGACGCACAAAGCGATTGCCGGCCCCGTCGCCTGGAAGGCTTGCGGCAGGCCTTCGTCTTTCATGATCAGGATCAGCGCGGCCGCAAGCCCTGCTTCCAAAGCGAGCATGACGAAGCTGATTCCCATGTTCCGTTTGCGCGCGACGTAGATCAGCGCGGCTTCGCTGACGACGGCCGCCGCTGCGATCACTTCGGCCGCGAGCAGGAAGCCGAGCATTGCGGTGCCGCCCGTGAAACCCGATCCCACGAGACCCATCACCGCGCGGCCCGGAATGCCGAGCGCGAGCGCGATTCCCAGCTGGGCGGCGATGATCCAGTAAGTGACCTGGCGGACCTGCTTGGCGATCGAGGAAATGTCGCCGGCGGCGATCTTCCGAGCGATCGCCGGCCCGAGCACCGGCTCGAAGCTCGTCTTGAGCTTGGCCGGCAAAGTCGCGACCTGCTGCGCGACATAATAGATACCGACATAGGCCGCGGGCATGAACGCACCGAGCACCGCGAGATCGACCCTTCGAGACGCCCATTCGACCGCGTCGGCCGCGGCGAGCGGGACGTTGCGGCCGGCGGTCCACCATGCCGTCGCGAGGTCGGGCTTCCAGTCGTGCGGAATTCCGTAACAGCGCACCAATGGAATCAGCGCGGCGATGAGCGCCGCGACCATCGAAAAGACGTAGGACACGATCAAGCCGTCGTTCAGCGAGATGTAGGACCAGGCGAACGCGACGATGCTGATGACCCACGGCTCGACGATCGAGCGGGCCCGGACCGTCGCTCCAACATCGTGGTGATAAGCGAGCGCTGCAAGGGCGATATCAGTCCAGCTGATCGCGAGCACGGTGATCGCCAGCCACCGGTCCATCCCGCTGATCCTCGTCGTCGGATACATTGCGACCGGGAAAAGGAACAGGATGGCCATGCCGATAGCCGAACCAATCGCCGCAACCAGCAGTGCGTCGGCGACGACGCAGGCTTGCGGCTTCTGCGCATTGGCGAGGAGCTGGGCGAGTCCCCGCCTCAAGCCCAGCGCAGCGATTTGCGCAGCGAACTCGACGACCAGCACCGCATAAGCGAAGCGGCCGAGCGAAGCCGCGCCGTAGATCCGGCCGGCGATGAACAGGAACGGCAACCGCGCCGCGAGGCGCAAGGCGAAGCCGAAGACGTTGAGCCGGCCGCCCCGCGCCAGAGTCGCCATGTCGGCATCCGGCGCACTTGTCTCGGCGGTCTCGGCGAGGACTTGCGCTCCCTTGGCGTCGGTCAATGCGCCTCGCCCCAATTCGGGCCCCACCCGACTTCAACGTCCAGCGGCACGTCGAGCTTGATTGCGGGCTCGGCGGCATGCGCCATCACCTTTTTGATGACTTCCGACGCAGCTTCCTCGCGGCCCTCAGGAACCTCGAACACAAGTTCGTCGTGCACCTGCAGCAACATTTTCACGTCGGCCAGGCCGGCGTCCGCCAAAGCGCTGTCCATCCGCGCCATCGCCCGCTTGATGAGGTCGGCGCTGGTGCCCTGGATCGGGGCGTTGATTGCGGCACGCTCGGCGCCGGCACGGATGGA